>CAYNSH010000007.1:0-64926 GCA_964399775.1 uncultured Verrucomicrobiota bacterium | reverse complement strand
CCAGGACCCACCGGAGACGATCGGGTTGCTGATCGACAAGTGGCGGGAGGGCGCCGAAGTGGTGTATGCGGTGCGCCGCAGCCGGTCAGGCGACTCCTGGCTCAAGAAATTCCTGGCAGCGGGTTTTTACCGGGTCTTCCGGCGGCTGGCGAAGGTGGATGTGCCGATGGATGCGGGGGATTTCCGGCTGGTGGATCGTTGCGTGGTGGAGGCATTGAACGAGATGCGCGAGTTGCACCGGTTCATGCGGGGGCTGACGTGCTGGGTGGGGTATCGGCAGGCGGCGGTGGAATACGACCGCGCGGCGCGCTACGCGGGCGAGACGAAGTATCCGGTGTGGAAGAGCGCGCGCCTGGCGTTCGATGCGATCACGTCATTTTCGGCGTCGCCGCTGCGCTGGATCGCGGTATTGGGCCTGGCGGTCTGCGCGGTTGCCGTTTTCTGGGTTCTATATGTCATCGTGCAGGCGATCGTCCGTCCGGATACCCTGGAACGCGGCTGGGCATCGATCATTGCAGTCATGGTGTTCCTGGGCGGTGTGCAACTGATCGGCATCGGCATGCTGGGACAGTACGTCAGCCGAATCTTCGAAGAGGGCAAGCACCGTCCGTTGTATTTGGTACGGGGGGATACGAAAGACACCCGTCGGGGAGCGGGTGAGCTCTCCTAGAACCACCACATGAACCGGTCGACGATACGGAGTGGAGCCGCATGGACCGCCATCCTGGTGGTCGCCGCCTTGCCGCGCTTTATGGCCCTGGGGCGCTGTCCGACACGCGCGGATGAGCTCAACATGTTGAACTACGGCCGGGGGGCCAAGACCCTGGCGCAACTGTGGACACATCCGCCTTGGCTCAACCAGATCCCGTTAACAGACTCCATTCCGGTGGTCTGGTCCAATCTGCAGCCCTGGCGCACCGTGGATGAAGGCATGGTCCGGGAGCCGTTTGCCCTGTTGGGATGGCTCACGGTGGCGGGATGCGCCGGATGGCTCATGCGACGGCGCGGAGCCGTGGCGGGGCTGCTGGCGGGAGTCTGGCTGGCGGTGTTGCCCTTTCATGTCTACCACTCGCGGGAGGCGTACTACTACGTCGTGACGATGGCGATGGGGGCGGGGATGATGTTGCGTGGCGCCGATTTCGCGGCACGCTTGAGAAGCGGCGAGCCGTTGGGTTGGCGCGCCTATGCCGAGTGGTCGCTTTGGGCGCTGGCGGCCTGCATGGGGCACATGTCGGCCTGGGTGGTGGCGGCCACCACGGGGCTGGTGATCGTGGTGTCAGGACTGTGGGGGGTGGATGGCGCGCTTCGGCGACGTCATGCCCTCGCCATGAGTGGGGTGGTTCTGGCGTTGGCCCTCGGGATGTCGCGCTGGATCTATCGAGCCATTTTAGAGATGCAGCGGGTGCAGACCGCTCCGCATGGGCATATTGGTTCGGATTTCGCCTGGATTGCCCCGCGCGTTCTGCCCTTTTTCGTGGCGGGTGCGAATTGGATCGGCATCGGCATTCTGGCGGCGGTGGCCGTGGCGGCGGCGATCGTTTGGCGTCGTGGCCGCGGGCAGGCGGCCGATCCCCGTTATGCGGCCACCACGTGGATCGTGGGGGGTGGACTGCTGGGCAGCTATGCCTATATTCTGGCTATCGGCGGAGCCACCGCAAAGTTGTCCTATTTTGCGGTGAACGCCCCGGCGTTTGTGATCTGGTGTGCGATGACGCTGGATCGGGCTTTTGGAATGGCATGGCCCGCATGGCGGGTACGTTTGGATGGAGCGATGGCCCTGGTTCTTGCGGCGGTGCTCTCCTGGCCGGTCGCCCAGATTGTCCGGCTGGAAGGCAAGGCCACACCCTATGTGCTGATCCGGGAATGGCTGGATGAACATCTCGCGCCGGGCGACGTGGTCATTGTCGACCGCTGGCTGGAGCCGTGGAACGAAATGGCGTTGTATGCCCCGACCCACGTGTTTGTTGGGTTTACGGTGCCCGATGACACCTATGACGAATACATGCGCTACAATTGGCGCGGGGTTACGCGGGAGGTGTTTGAAGGCAACGGCGCCCAGGCGTTTTTGCGATTGGCCCGGAACCAGGAAAAACGCCTGGGGTTGTGGACCTGGCCCGAAACCTATTTCCGCCGGCGCGCCGAAATCCCGAACACGGCGGGGGTGAAATTGCGCGACAGCGGATATGCGCCGATGGAGGAATTCTACACCGAGCACAGCCGACTGGTCCCGGAGGTGTTCTATGACACGCGCGAGGACAAGGCTGACCGTGTGCGTGCGGCGGGCCAATCCCTGGCCTGGTTCTTCGACCGAGGATGGCGATTGTTCAAGCCCTGGCAGCATGGCGATTTCAATGATTACCGGGTACTCGAGGACGAGGCGGTTCTCGAAGTGCATAATGTGACGGAGCGTACTCTTCGAGCCCGGGTGGACATGGTGGCGGTGGCCTCGGGCGGCCCCTCCATTGTACGCGTGGGAGAATCCGGGTCCCGGACCGTTCCTGAGGGGCGACTTTCCGAAACGGTTTATGAGGTGGAACTCGTCCCCGGGATCAATCGCGTCCTGTTCCAGCGCACGGGTGGAGGCGTGCTGTTGGTGCGCAGCCTGCGGATGCAGCCGATGCCGTAAGGGCCGGCGGGCTTGGGGACCACGCGTCCGCTAGGGCGTTTTTCTCCCGGCCACGACGTATTGGGCGCCGAGGGGAATCGATGGCATGCGCCGTTCCAATCGGTTGAAGCCCGGAATGCGGAAAGGCGAGAACAGAATGTAGCGCCGTACTACGAGGGAAAGCCCGGCCTGGATGAGAAGTCTGACGGATTCCCGACGGGTCAAGAGCTGGGCGTCGCGATCAAAATCGCAGCGGGCCACGGAAAGACGGGTCAGGGGATTCCACGGATTGTGTTCGAAGATCATCAGCAATCCCCCGGGTTTGAGAACACGGGAGACTTCGACCAACAGGGGCACCCGCTCGTCCGGCGGCACATGATGAAGGACGCAGATACAGAACCCGGCATCAAAGGCGCCATCCTGAAACGGCAGGTGCCGGCCATCATAGGATTCGTATCGAACCGTGGGATTGTCGCTGCGGGCGCGAAGGATGCTTTCCGTGGAGACATCGACTCCCGTAAGCCCGCCCAGCCGCTCGGCCAGGAACCGGTCGGTCTTGCCAATACCGCAGCCCACGTCCAGGACCTGGAGCTGCGGGGGCGGACCCACGTGCTGGCGCAGGAGTTCGACAATGCCGTCGGCTTTGTAGGCCGTAAAATACTCGTGCGACTGGCCCATGAAGCCAATGGACTTGCGCATGGCCTCGTCATAGGTCTGGCCGTAGTGGTCAAACAGGGGCGACGGATCCTTGGCGGGCGTTGAATTCACGTGTCCAGAGTGCGCAATGGGGCAAAAAACACAAGCCCGTTCCTATCCGGGGGAGGGTTTTGGATGGTCTCCTGAACCCGGCGTTTTAGATTGTGTCGGAATGGGCGGGGGCGCTATCGTCCCCAGCATGGAAACCGGCCGGGAGCAAGATGCGCTGATATCCGTGGTGTTGTCGTTCCGCAACGAGGCGGAGGTTCTGCCGGAAATGATCCGCCGGCAGGAAGCCGTGTTTGCTGGCCTGGGCCTGCGCTACGAATTGATTTTTGTCAACGATGCGTCAACCGATGCCTCGCTGGAAATCCTGCTGGCGGCCCGGGAGAAAAATCCGGCCGTCAAGATCCTGAACATGTCTCGTCGATTCGGGAATGCCCCCTGCGTCCTGGCTGGATTCGGAAAGGCGAAAGGCGATGCGGTCATCTACATGGACACGGATCTGCAGGATCCGCCCGAGCTGATTCCGCAACTGGTCCAGAAGTGGCGGGAGGGCGCCGACATTGTCCATACCACCCGGACCGACCGCCAGGGCGAAAATGCACTCAAGATGTGGCTGACGCGCCAGGCCTATCGAGCCATCAATGGCGTCGCGGATATCACCATCCTGCAAAACACGGGAGACTTCAAATTGATCTCCCGCCGGGCGTTGAACGAGATCCTGCACATGCCGGAGTTCGACCCGTTTCTGCGGGGACTGGTGTCCTGGGTCGGGTTTACGCAGGTCCAGATATGGTATCAACGCGAGGCGCGTTTCGCCGGCGAAACCAAGTATTCCCTATGGAGCAGCCTGAATCCCTATAAGGAATTTGTGCGGGGAATCACGCTGTTTTCAACCCTTCCGCTGTACCTGGCGCTCTTCATGGGCATGGCGGTAGGGCTGTTGGCTTTTCTGTTCATGATCGGCATGCTGGCCGTGGCGCTGTGGGGATCTTCGGGGGGGGGGCTCACGTGGGACCACCTTCAGCTCGCCACGACGCTTTTGCTAGGGGGCATCATTCTGTTCACCGTGGGCATTCTGGGCATCTATGTCGGGCGCATTCACCGGGAGTCCATCCGGCGCCCGCGCTACGTCATCCGGGAATTTCTTGGAGGAGACTGAGATGAGTCGCATCCGGCAAGGGAGTGCGTGGCGGGATCTCGATGCCTGGGCCAAGGGGTCGTTGATTCTTTTGACACTGTTGGCCCTCCCCCTGGCGATACTGATCGTCAACAACCTGAACGCGTCTTTCGGCCTGGATCGGTCCGTATACGAACACCTGGCGCAGATCGCCCGGCTGTACGACGGCGATCCACTCTATGCCCCGCTTTCCTTCGAGTTCAACGTCATCACCTATACGCCATTCTATTGGTGGGTCTGCAGTCTGGTTTGGCGGGCCTTCGGCCCCGGATTTCTCTCTCCGCAACTCGTTTCGCTGCTGGCGTCCCTCGTCTTTTTCTTCTTCGCCGCCCGGTGGGTATGGCTGGAGACCTCCCGGGATCTCCTGCTCACGACTTTCAGCCTCCTGCTGCTGGTCATGGTCAGCCTGTTGACCGGCTTTTGGTTGTTCATGATTCATGTGGATGCGCTCCATTTCGCCCTGGTCATGGCGGGCTTCTATTGTTTGCGGCGCCTGGAACGATCCTCACTGGTCTGGGCGGCATGGTGGCTTTCGCTGGGTGCGCTGACCAAGCAAACCGGCCTGGCGTATGTGGCTGCGGCCGGATGTTTCGCCCTGCTTCGGGCACCTCGCAAAGCGCTTTGGTTTGTGGTTCCCGCCCTCGTGGTCACGGGCGGCGGCCTGGCCTTCCTGCAACTCCAATCCGGCGGGCTGTTCTATGACATTGTCGTGAGCCAAAACCAGGGCCCCCTGTGGGAGATGTCGCGCCTGTTGAACGAGGTGTGGTCCGCGCAATTCCTGGGACAGGCCGGCATCCTGCTGCTGTTCACCCTCTGGCCCCTGGTCTCGGCCAAAGGGCTTGCCGAGGCGTGGCGGGGAGTCTTGACGCCGGAGCACGTCATGGCGGCCGCCGGAATGCTGGTGGCCAGCCTGGCGCAGCCGAAATTCGGCAGCGGCAACAACCATGCCGTCATTGCTTTTGCCGGCCTGATCATTTGCGGGCTGAAGGGAGTCCAGGCGGCGGGGCGTGCCTTTTCCGAGCCCGCGGCGGCCCGCCGTTTTCAAGCTCTGGCCATCCTGATTCCGGCGGTGGCGTTTCTGATTCCCGCCTGGCAGGAGGGGGCTCGTCGCTACATCGACCGCAACGATCGCGCCACGTACGCCCAGATCGCCGATGTGTTTCGGCGCGGTCCCACGATTCTCTATCATTTCCCTTATATCACCCGTTCGTTCGGCCATCCCGAAGGCGGGCATCACGGCAATGAAAATTGCCGCTGGCTGGACGGACGGTGGACCTATCAAAACAAGCCCGATTTTTTGAATGTGCCCTACCGCGAACAGCGCTATGATTATGTCATCTTGGGCGCGTCGACCATCGATCAGGCCGATCCGACCATCCAGGCGATCATGGAAAACTATTCCATCGCCGGGACATTGCCGCCCCATCCCACCAGGCCCAATACCCTGATGCTTCGGTATCCGATCTACATCCTCCGGGCCAACCGGATGGCGAGATAAGGGATGAGCGGGCGGATTCTCTTGGCGGGACTGGCTTGGGTGGCGGCAGCGGTTGCCGACGTTCCGCCAAACCGCCTTGTGCTGCATTACGCCTTTGATCTGGACTCCGGACGAGTGGCGGGGGATTCGAGTCCATGCGGGAACGAGGGGCAACTGATTGGAACGCGCCCGATCCCCGGGGTGCATGGCAACGGCCTGCAATTCGACGGTCGTTCGGCATTTATCCGAACGCTGTCCACTCCATCCCTCATGCCCGAGGACTTGACGTTATCGGCCTGGGTGAGGCTGGACGAATGGCCACAGGGCGTGGTGGCCCTGATCTTCAAGCGGAATCTGGGGCATCACGACAACGAGGGCTATTCGTTGCAGATCACCCCAACGGGCAAAGCGCGTTTCGTGCTTGGGAATGGGCGTTGGCAGAGAATCCTTGATTCGAGCGCTGCCTTGGAGCCGGGCCGCTGGCATCATGTTGCGGCAACGTTTTCGCAGCCATCCATGACCGTGTATGTGGATGGGATTCTCTTGGCGTCAGGGGTCTATGACCATCCCATGCAGCACAATCCCGGAGCCGACCTGTTCATTGGCGCCCGCGATCATCTGGCGCATCCCATGGATTCCTTCGCCCAAGTGGGGCTGGACGACGTGCGGATCTACGCGCGCGCCCTGTCCGATGTGGAAATCATGGGCCTGGCCATGGGGGGGGCCATCTGGCTGCCGTGGTGACTGGGCATTTCCGGCACAACCCGCGCTTGCCGGGACAGATGGGCTCGACTGAAAACGGGGGCCCAGCACGTCTGGGCCGGTTTATGGGTGGAGGCTGGTTTTTGATTGCACGGGCCGGGGTGGGTCGGTATCGTTTGGCCAATCTTTATGAAGAGGGAGCTGGTAATGACACGAACAGTGAAATGCTTGGTGGCGGCGATGTTGGCGTTGACGTTTGTGGCGGCGGGCGCCATGGCCGCGGATGACGACTTGTTCAAGCGCGCCCCGTGGTACGGGACGGTGGGGTTGAACTGGTACCAGGTGGAAGGGGACTGGGAAATCGAACCCGGCCTGGGGCTTTTCGGCAAGATGGGCTACAGCCTTAATTCGTGGTGGGCGCTGGAAGGCGGGTTGAACCTGATGCCTTCGCTCTCGGACCGCGATGCCGACAAACTGAACACCAATGTGGAGCCCCTTGACGGCAGTACGTGGGCGCTTCGCTTGAGCGCGGATGCGCTGCTGCACCTGCGCAATGTCCGGAACCGTCGAATCGACCCCTTCCTGCGGGCCGGGCCGGCCCTCACGTTCTACGGCGACAAGCTGCATCATGGCCAGGTCCAGTTGGGCATTTTCGGCGGCGCGGGCGTTTTTTACCACTTCAACGACTCGTGGGCCGTGCGCGCCGATGCCATCGTTGGCCTGCAGAATCCTTCCAGCGAAACGATCGGCCTGATCGAGATTGGCGCGAGCTATCGTTTCGGAGCCCAGCGCCAGATTCCCCCGGAGTTTCTGGTGGACGTGGGCCCGGGAGACATCGACAGCGATGGGGACGGGCTGTTTGACCGCGACGAGCGGCTGTTGGGCACGGATCCATACAACCCCGACACGGATGGCGATGGATTGTCCGACGGCGATGAGGTCTTCATTTATCGCACCGATCCGTTGAATCCCGACACGGATGGCGACGGGCTTTCCGACGGGGCCGAAGTGTTGGTCTACGGCACCGATCCGCTGAATCCGGATACGGATGGCGGCGGCGTCAGCGATGGGCATGAAGTCATCGAAGACGGCACGGATCCCCTGGACCCGGCCGATGACGTTCAAAAGTTCACGTTGTTGATCGAGTTCGACTACGACAAGTATTTCATTCGGCCGCAGTATTACCAGGATCTGGAGCCCGTGGTGCGGGTGCTGCGGCGCGATCCCAGCGTCCAGGTAACGGTGGAAGGGCACGCGGACCGCCGACGCCGTTCGACGCGAGAGTACAACCAGCGCCTCAGCGAACGCCGGGCGCGGGCGGTGGCGGACTATCTGGTGAAGAACAGCGGGATCAACCCGGCGAACGTGACGGCGGTTGGATATGGATTTGACCGGCCGGTCGCACCGAACGACACCGAAGAAAACATGCAGCGCAACCGGCGCACCGATATCTTCATCCGTCGCTAGGACGGCCCGATCCATGCCGGAAGAGGCCCTCGCGTTGCCCTCCAGTGCCACCCGGGTGGCGTTGGAGGGCAAAATCCTTTACATCGTGGGCACCGCCCATGTGTCCGCCCAGAGCGTGCAGGATGTGCGTGATACGGTGACGGCGGTCCGTCCGGATACAATTGCCATCGAACTCTGCGAGCCCCGATATCAGGGGATGGTGAAGAAGACGGCTTGGCAGGAGACCAACCTGTTCCGGGTGGTCAAGGAGGGCAAGGCCACCTTCCTGCTGGCGCAACTGGCGATGCAGTCGTTTTACCGTCGCCTGGGCAAGCAACTGGAGGTCGAGCCGGGGGCGGAGATGATGGCGGGCGTGGCCTGCGCCAAGGAAACCGGCGCGCGACTGGAGTTGATTGACCGGCGCATCGACATCACGCTCAAGCGGGTCTGGCGGCATCTGGGCTTCTGGCAGCGGCTGAAGCTGTTTGGCACCATGCTGGGCGCCTTGTTCTCGTCGGAGGAGATCGGGGGCGTGGACATCGAGGCGCTGAAACAGCAGGATCAGTTGGAAGCGCTGATGGGCGAGATGGGCAAGGCCTTTCCGGAAATCAAGAAGCGGCTGATCGACGAACGCGATGTCTACCTGGCCCAGAAGCTGCGGATGGCGCCAGGCGAGCGGATCGTGGCCGTGGTGGGGGCCGGGCATGTGTTGGGAATGCTGAAGTCGATCCGCGCGGAGCATTCGTTGGCGGAACTGGAGAGCCTGCCGCCGCCGTCACGATGGTCACGGATCTGGCCGTGGTTGATTCCGGCTGTGGTGGTGGGGTTGATTGCCTGGGGGTTCATGCAGGGCGGCACGCAGCGCGGGGTGGACTCGATTCTGATCTGGGTCGGCGTGAACGGAGTCCTTTCCGCCCTGGGCGCGGCGCTGGCGCTGGCCCACCCGCTGGCGACCTTGTCGGCTTTCGTGGCGGCGCCGATCACGAGCCTGAATCCCACGATTGCGGCGGGTTGGGTGGCGGGATTGGTTCAGGCGTGGGCCCGGCCCCCATCGGTGGGCGACTTTGAACAGCTTCCCGAGGCGATGGAGAGCGTCAAGGGGTTCTTTCTGAATCCGGTGGTGCGGATCCTGCTCGTGGTGGTGTTTGCCAATATCGGCAGCAGCATCGGGACCTTTGTCGCCATTCCCTGGATTGCCGCTCACTGAAGGGGAATCGATCGGCGTCGCCGACCTCCCGGAAGAGTCGATCCGGAAAGGGGGCGTTCGCGTCTTACGAGGGGTCGGGAACGAGGGGTCGGGATAAGGGTTGCTTCTTCGGTGTTGACGCCGAACTGATTCACCCACGGGATAAACCCGTGGGGGTCTGTAGGGCATTCTCAGCCAATCAGTCGGTCGACGGACCACTTCCCGCCGCCCTTCAGGAGGAAGAACAGCGCGGGAAAGAAATAGAGCCAAGCCATTTCCTGGCCAGAGAACCCCTGTCCCGCGTGGACCTTAAGGGCCGCACCCGCCATGGTGGCCGCGATCAGGAAGGCGGCGGGCCGAGTCAGCAAGCCGATCGCCAGCAGGATCGCGCCAATGCTTTCGGCAAAAGCGGCGAGGAATCCCAGCAGAGCAGGGAGCGGGAAGCCCATCTTGCCGACATTCTCGATAAAGCCGCCCAATCCGCCGAACAGTTTGCCCCAGCCGTGGGTCAGGAGGCCCAGGCCGATGAAGACGCGCAGGATGAGGAGGCCGGGGTTGGCATCGGAATCCGCGCTGAACAGGTATTTTTTCAGGTTCATGAATGTGCTCCATTTTTGTAGGGGTTGAGAGCCAGTTGAAGGCAACCGGCAAAATTGGCGAGAGAATAATTCCGCAGCCCGCACATGAGGTGATGCAGGCGAACACCGATCCGGCCACGGATCCATATCCCACCGGGAAGGCGGCCGATGCTGGTGGAATGGAAGGGGACAATCCAGCCCAGATCCACGGGGCGAAAGGGGCGGGTTGGATGGCCGTCCAGCAGTCGTGCCATATTGCGACCGGCATGCTGTCCCCCGTAGTAAGCAAAATTGACGGCTTTTCTCAAGGGGGCGCCGCGGTATTCGATGGCCGCGGCATCCCCGGCGGCAAACACGTTGGCATATCCCGGCAGGGAAAGGTCGGGTTGAACCTTCAATCGACCATCCCGCAGCCGGGGGACGCTTCCTCGAATATCCTCAATAGCCAGCTTGGACCCCGCGGCCCAGCAGAAAAACACATCCTTGCAGGTGGTGCCTCCGATGACGGCATCACGACCATCGAAGGACTCCACCGCCACCCCCATGCGGACTTCTGCCCCCGCCGATGTCAGGAAACTCAACACAAATTGGCGCTGGCGATCCGGGAGCGAAGGCAGCAAAATTGGTGTTGGATCGACAATCGTGACGGCGCATTTCCGTCCTTCCGCTTGGGCTCGGAAGAGCAAGCTCATGGCCAATTCCAGGCCGGTATACCCGGTTCCGGAAACGACGACGTGGGGAAATGGGGCGCGCTGCAGGTATTGGGTAAAGTTCTCTCGAATGCGCAATGCATCCGCCACAGATCCGAGGCCATACATCCGGTCACGAGGGAACGGCGTTGAATAGAAATTGGGCACGGATCCCGGGGTGATGAGCAGAACCTCATAGCACCATTCCTGGCCATTCGCCACGACCACACCGGCATCCAGGTCGATGGATGAAACGGATTGCTGGATCCACTGGATATTCCGGGGGACATGGGTGGCCATGGGATGCTGGACCAGCCGTTCCTCAATCCATCCGCCGGCCAAGTCGGGAAGGGCCGGGAGCATTGTCGTCACCGGACTGGGGTCCAGCACCAAAACATCCGACGCCATGTGGCGCAACGCCTTACAAGCCTGGCGGCCGGCGAATCCACTGCCGATGATGACGATTTTTTTGTGCATGGTCCAGTAGGCTACTGTAGAATCGGGAAAATGCAAAAGGTCTTGATGCGGAAATTGTCTTTCCACCCGAAGAGAGTTGCAATATATCTATCAACGGTTGACCCTTCACCCTTTAATCCGTAGGAGCATCGCCATGAATATCAGATCCTTGACCTCTTCCTGTCTTGCGGCTTGCCTGCTTGTGATGACATTCGCATCCGCCACCTTTGCACAAGATCAGCGGGTCGTGGAAAGAATCTCTTCGGCGCAAATGAAATCATTGGTGGAGATGGAGGGCTTTCCCAATGTCGAAATCGATGGCGATGACGATTTAATCGTCCGGATGCAAGGCTATCGAATCATCATTTTTGTCCGGGGCAACAACTACCAACAGATCAAATACCGTTTTGCGGTTGGTGGAACGAAGTTCACCTTGCGGGATGTCAACGAGTGGAACAGAAGCATGACGTTTTCCAAGGCTTATCTCGACAACGACGGAGATCCGGTCTTGGAGATGGACGTCGACCTTGAAGGCGGCGTCACCCTCGCCAGGATTAAAGATTCCATTCGCACATTCAACACGTCGTTAGCCGCGTTCTTGAGAGAAGTGGCCCTTTAGTCGGGTCAATCAAGGCAGAGCGGTTCGCGGTCCGTTCGAACCATCCGCACCGCCGCCGACGGCGGCCGTGAGCTTTCCCTATGCCGTGCGCTTGTTAGAGAGCAGGCGCCAGAGGAGAATGCCGATGGCGAGGAGGGCGAGCGAGACGACCTGGGCGGAGTTCAGGGCGACCCAGGAGAGGCGGGCATCGCCGCGGATGAATTCAAGCAGGAACCGGCAGGGGGGATAGAGGAGGAGATACAGCGCGAAAACGGCGCCGTCTTTCCTCCGGCGCGGATAGATCCACACAAGAATGAGCCAGATAACCAACAGGCCGGCGGCTTCGAACAGTTGGACGGAATAGAGCCGCGTGCCGGGGAACAGGCGGCCGGGCTCGCTGACGGCCGGATAGATGACGCTGCAACAGGCTTCGCAGACCGAGCATTCCACGGGGCGTCCATAGCAGCACCCATTGAAAAAACAGCCGATGCGGCCGAGGGCATGTCCGATGGCCAGGCCGGGAATGGCGAAATCGGCGACATGCCACAACGGCAAGCGGTGGCGGCGGGCGAACCATGCCAGAGCGCCGGAGGCCAGGATCAAGCCGCCGTAGAACACGAGGCCGCCCTGATCGATGCGAATGATCTCGGCGGGGGCTTGTCGGTAGTGGGACCAGTTGGCGATGACATAGGCGATGCGCGAGCCGATGATGCCACTGGTCATGAGCCAGAATCCGAGATCGGCGGCGAACCCCTCGGGGCGGTTCTCCTGTCGACCCAGCCATGTCCAAGTCAGGATGGCGGCCAGGAAGCCGAGGGCGGCCATCACGCCATAGGTATAGATCTCCTTGCCAAAGAGGTTGAACAGGATCGGATGCACGGACGGACTATAGCAAATGGTCGGGGGGGTGCCAGTGCGAAGGCATCGCCGGTCGGCATGGCGGGCCTTTGGAACTTCTGCGGGAGGGGCGACGTTTGCGGGACGGGGGCGTCCCGGCTCCACAGACGGCGGCAGGCTCAGGGTGTGGTCGGGGGCTCATCCGGCGGGGCTTGATGAGGCGACTGCGCGGGAATGGAATCAACCTCGTGTTCGGGCAGATCGAGATCGTCGTCAAGGGGCTCGCGTTGGAGCCGTTCAAGATATTCGCGGGGATCCACGCGTTGAGGGATTTCGTAGTGCAAGGGAGGCTTGGATTGGCGTTCCAGTTTTGACGCTTTGACGCGGAAGTCGGGCTGTCGCTCGGCCAGTGCGATGGTTTTGGCCCGGCGGACCAGGCGGTCGAGGTCGGCGAGATAGCGGTTGAGATAGTACCCCCCGATGGGGGTGATGATTTTGTCGCGGGTGGCGCCGGACAAATCGGCCAGCAGATCCATGGATTCAATCATGTAGCGATCGCGGGCGCGCAAGATGTGGAGGGCGGTGGTCTGGAAGGAACGATTGTCGGGGTCGAACGATTGGGTCATGAGAACCAGGACCTGCTTGGCACTGCAGAACAGGTGGAACCACGACCGGAACAGGTCTTCGGGCAAGAGGGCGTCGGCCACCCGAAAGCGTTCCATGGAGGTATCGCCGATGTGAACGAGATGGTCGCCAATGCGCTCGAGATCTTTCATGCAGCGGTCGAGATGTTGCAGGAACAGAGTCTGGCGTCGTGACAGATAGCCACGAGTGAGACGGCCGAGAAAATCGGTCATGGATTCCCGGACCTGATTGAGGGCGGCTTCGTTGGCCAGGAGGCGGCGATAGGTTTTGCGATGGGGATCCAGGATGAGCTCGCCGTTGAGCATCATGCTGTCCACGCAGATGTTCGCCATGCGGCGCAGTTCGCAGATGACGGCGGCGAGCGCCTGTTCGGGATGGGCCAACAGGCGGGGTTCGAGGAACGAAGGCGTGGGGTCGGGTGCGTGGGGGCGGTACAACCCGACGACGATCCGCCGAAAGAGACCGGTGACGGGCAGCAGCAACAGGGTTGCGGCGACCATGGCGAAGGTGTGCAGGTTGGCGGTTTGTCGCAGCAGATTCCCGGGGGCGGAGGCTTCGCACAGCCGGGCGAACCAGGGCCAGGCGACGAGGACCAAGGCAACGTTGAGCCCATTGAACAAGACGTGGCCGATGGCGACCCGCCGGGCGCCGATCTGCATGGGTAGCGATGCCAGAACCGGCACGATGCAGGTGCCGATGTGGGCCCCGAGAACCACCACCGCGACTTGATCGAATCGGGTGAACACGCCGGCCTTGATGAGGGCAAAGCACAAGCCGATCATGGCGCCGGAGGAGGTGAGGACCGCCGTAAGCAGGGCGGAGATGCCCACGCCGGCCAGCCGCCAGCCCCAGGTTTCGCCCTGCAGGTGCGCCAGAAGGGGGGCCAAGGCTTCGCGGTGCGGGGCGATGCCCGCAGAGATGGTCTCCATCCCCAGGAACAGCAGGCCGAATCCCATCAGCGCATCTCCCAGTCGGCTCCAGCGGGGCGAGGGGAGCAGGGATTTGGCGAGAAAACCGACGCCAATGGCGGCCCAGCCGTAGCTTGCGATGTTGAAGGAAATCAGTTGCATGGAGAGGCTGGTGCCGACGTTGGCGCCGAAGATCGGCGCCATGGCCTGTCCGAGGGTCATGACGCCGGCGTTTACAAAACCGGCCAGCATGGCAATGGCGGCGGCGGAATGCGCGACAAAGCCGGTGGCGATACCGAGGGTTGCGCCATGCAGTCGACTCCGGGTGGCGCGGGTGAGAATCGAGCGCAGCGAGTGGCCGGCGGCGGCCCGAAGGCTTTCGGTCATGAGATGCATGCCATAGATGAACAGGCCCAGCCCGCCCAATACATTGAACACCGTGAAGATCATGACCTGACGATTTCCATTTCCAGTTGGCGGGGTTCGATTGAGCCGGCCGCCATCGACATCCACTCCGACACCTTTGGGCTCCTGTAGGCCATCCGCGTTCAAAAGGCAATCCTGAATGATTCGGACTTCAACTGGCGGATGGGGCCCGGAGGGGATAGGGTAGACCGACATGAATACGATACTTGAAACCACATGGGCCGTGGCGCGACATGCGTGGGCGGTTCTGGGAGAAATGGCGCCATGGGTGCTGGGCGGCTTCCTGGTGGCCGGGGCCTTGTCCCTTTGGCTGAACGCGCGAGTGGTGCGCGATCACTTTGGACGGGGCCGTTGGGGGGCGATTTTCAAAGCAGTGGCCCTGGGCATTCCGTTGCCGGTCTGCTCTTGCGGTGTGATCCCGCTCGGGGCGTCGCTCCGCAAGCACGGGGCGGGCAAGGGGGCCACGTCGGCTTTTCTGATGAGCACGCCACAGACCGGGGTGGACAGCATCGCGGTGACTTACGGAATGATGGGATGGCTTTTCGCGGTGCTTCGGCCCCTGGCGGCGCTGGTGTCCGGCTTGGCTTGCGGGCTGGCGGTCGATGCGTTTGATCGGGATCTTCCGGGGCGCACCGAAGATGGCGAGCCGGAGATCGAGGGGAACGGCCGCCCATGGTGGAGGCGCATGCTGCACAACGGATTTATCGTCCTGCCCCGATCGGTTGGCGGTGCGCTGATCTTTGGCGCCGTGGTCTCGGCCTTGGTCATGACCCTGGTGCCGGAGAACTTTGTGGCCCAGCACATCTCCAGCCCCCTGGTACAAATGGTGCTGACCCTGCTGTTCGCCATCCCCGTGTACATTTGTTCCACTGCGGCGGTCCCCTTTGCGCTGGGGCTGCTGGCGGCGGGGATTTCTCCGGGCGCCGCCATGGCCTTCCTGGTGGGAGGTCCCGGAGTCAGCGCCTCTACGCTTCTGGCCGTGTGGCGTTTGATGGGGTTGCGCAGCACGGTGGTGTATGTGACGGTGCTGATTGCCTGTGCCATCGGATTCGGGCTGCTGGTGGATGCGCTGGTGCCGGCAGGCTGGCTGCCGACCGGCATTCGCGCGGTGGTCGACCATGCGCATTGCGAAGAGGGCATGCCCTGGAGCATGCATGTCCGCGCCTTGCTGTTGGTGGGCGTGGTCCTCTGGGCCAAGCGGCCCCACCGGGCCTGACCAGCGGCCGGCTGACCAGCGGCTTCAGGATCGTCTTGCGCTTGGGGGCCGGACCTGCGATAAGGACGTGGGAGGCAGAGCATGAGCGATATCAAGGTGCGGCAGGCGACGGCGGCGGAGTGCGGGCGGATTGCGGCGTTCAACCGTTCGCTGGCGATGGAAACCGAGGGATTGGCCCTGAACGAGCAAACCGTGGCGGCCGGCGTTCAGGCGTTGATGGGGCATCCGGAACGGGGCTTCTACCTGGTGGCGGAAATCGATGGCGTGCTGGCGGGCGGCCTGTTGATCACCTACGAATGGAGCGACTGGCGCAACCGGATGTTCTGGTGGATTCAAAGTGTGTATGTCCGGCCGGAGCACCGTGGCCATGGCGTCTACAGCGCGCTGTACGCCAAGGTGCGCGAGATGGCCTCGCAGGCCGGCCATGTGTGCGGGTTCCGCCTCTACGTCCAGAAAGGCAATACGCGCGCGCAGGAGGTCTATCGCAACCTCGGCATGGAGGCATCGGACTACGTGGTGTTTGAAGACCTGGCCTGACCGAAACCGTTCGGGCCGGGGGATGCGGAGAGGGAAGATCTGCGCCGGGGCCGGATCCTCTGGGTCGAGCCGTTGGGGAAATTCAGGCGGGCAGGAGCCGCGCCCCGTCGTTGATCCGCAGGGGTTGGTCGGAGTCGTTGCGAACCAGAACGGCGCCCTCGATGCAAACATTGGCTCCAAAGACCACATCGCCTTCCACGCGCAGCGAATCGCAGGCCAGCAGCGAAGGCGGTCCATGGGGAAAGCGCGTTTCGAAGTCGACGATGTGTTTGAAAAAGCGTGGATCCAGAACGATGTCGGGGGGGCCGCCGGAACGGCGAACATCCAGCGAGACGTGGAAGTCATCGCCCAGCACGTATAGATCCGACCGCACGGCCAACAGGTCATCGGTGGTTTTGACGGGGGCAAACCGCGTGCGCGGAACGACCAGCGCGGCGGACTGATCAAAGCAGGCAATGGCCGAGCCCATGGCGGACTCCAGTTGAACCACGGCGGGGGAGTCGGGACGCGTGGGGTCCACGGTCTTGCGATTGACGATCAGGGGCAATTCCGGCAGACCGTCGCAGCCGCGCAGCATGGTGCGCAGGGCCTCCAGATCGATCCACAGGTTGTTGGTATTGAAGAAGCGGTGACGGTGGATGTCCTGGAAGTCTTCCAACTCGTCCTCTGGACATTGCGCCGACTCGCGAAGGATCAGGCGACCCGTTGCGCGGTCGCGCGCGAGGTGTCCGCCCTTGCGGTCGCTGTCGGTCCGGTCCGTGACTTCCATCAGGAAGGGGATCGACTGGCGGGCCAGGTGGCCCAAGATGCCCAGGTGGGGAAGCGCTCCGAGGTTATCGGCATTGGAAACGAAGGCATAGCGAAAGCCGGCGGCCAGGAGGCGGTCGAGCAGCCCCGTGGTCTGCAGCACGTGGTAGATGTCGGCGTGACCGGGCGGGCACCACTCCCGTGCGGGCTCGGCCGGCCAAAGAACGGGTTCTCCGGTGGAAGCGTCCAACTTCGGCACCCGATGCTGCAAGAAGGACAGGGGGAGTCCGTCGGGATTGACAAAGCCGGGATGGCGGGACTCGAGCGCGGACAAGGTATCGGCGTCGGTGGAGAAGCTGTTCATCAGCAACAGAGGGAGTGCCGCGGAGTCGTGGCGGCGCAGAAACTGGATTTGATGAACGATGATGTCCAGGAAGCTCAGGCCGTTCTTGGCGACCATCAGCGACTTGGCCTGTTCCAAGCCCATGCTGGTACCGAGCCCGCCGTTGAGCTTGATGATGACCGTATGCGGAAGGGCCTCCCGGGCGGCAAGGGTATCGTCCAGATCTTCCAGGCGGGGCAGGGGGCCGAGTTCGGCCAGCGAGCCACCGGAGACCGTGCCCGAGCGGCCTAGGGTCATCCACCGGTTTGCGTTCCGCAGAAACGACTCGATGACGAGGCCGGGGGCACCATCCGCGGCCAGGCGGTCGCGGATGCGGGCTTCAATCCCGTGCGCCGCCATCATCCATCTCCGGCACGAAGGGCTCCAGGGTATGTTCCTCCACGACCATTCGAAGCTCCGCCAGTCGTTCTTCGCGCTGCGCCTGCTGCATCTGGTGCAGGCGCATGACCTCGGCGCGCCACTGGGCAGGCGGCAGGGCCATCAGGGGGTCCACTGGCACAAAGGAAGAGACCCCCGGATGCAGTTCATGGAGGAAATAGGTGGCCGATCCCCCGTCAAAACGGAATGAAATTCTGTCGTTTTCAGCGGCGGTGACTTCCGCATTCTGGCGCAGGATTTGCCCATCCGGTCCGGGCAGGATCGGGAAAATGATCTGACGACCTTGAAAGCCCCGGCCCGGGCCGACATCCTGGAGGATGGGGGGGGCGGGGAGGCTGTTGCGGGCGGCGGCCACTCGTTGGGCCATGTGTGCGCGAAGGAGGCGAATCTGCTCATTGGTGCTGGCGACGAGGAATCTCCGCTGGGTGTCGCCCAATTCGCGGACCAAGGTGGCCACTTCATCCAAGGCTTCCAGCGCGGCATCGGACAGATCGGCGTGGGCTTCCGCGCCCGCGAGTTGCACTTTGTCGTGCAGCCGGGCGATCTCCGCTTCCTGTTGCATGGCCAGAGACTGGGACTGTTGGCGGATCAAGCCATAGGCTTCTTCCTGCTCGGCCAGGCGTTCGTTCAGCACCCGGGTTTCGCGGGCAAAATACAGATTGATCCCCAGCAGCAAGAGGATGATCACCAGGATGGACACGCCCGTGGCCGCCTTGATCATCCGCCGCGATTGGGGCAATTCGGGGATTTGAAAGGGGTTGTCGCATTCGGGACACTTGATGATGAACCCGGCGCCCCGCTCATCCACCTCGAGATTGTGGCCGCATTCCGGACAATCAAAATTAATCAGCGCCATGATGACCTTCTTTCCAGCCGCGCGGGACTGAACCTTGCCGCGACATCTGATGCAGGAACCATAACGGCCGCCGGGGACCGCCGCAAGTCCATAAGGCTGATTTCGGGCGAACCCGGGAGGTTAGACACCCTTTTTAAGGGCCTTGGAGAGCACGCCCAGGAAAAGGGCCATCAGCACAATCCCGGCGATGGCGGCACCGATCCATCCGAGCAGCGCCAGGACCGTCATGATCACCCCGGCGATCAAAACGCCAAAGAGGATGGACATCAGGGCATGCGGCAGGCTCAGCCCCATGAGAAAGGCGGCGACGGATCCGGTCCAGGCCCCGGTGACAGGCAGGGGGATGGCCACAAACACGGTCAGGCCGAGCGTCTCGTATTTTTCGACGTCGGCGGTTTTGCGCCGGGTGCGTGCAAACAGCCACTCAAAGAAGGCCTTCCCGATGGGGACCTTCATGCACAGGTTGGAAACCGGCCCCAAGAGCAGGAGGATAAAGGGCACCGGGAGCATGTTGCCCACCACGGCCCAGAGGTAGATGCGTCCGGCCCGGCGGATGTCGTCCAGGCCCAGGCGCGTGCTGCGATCGGTATCCGGAAACAGGACATGCCCGACCGGGATGGCTCCGCGCAGTTCCACAATCGGAAGCGTTGAAATCGTCACGATGGCGAAGTCCCTGGAGAACCCTTCGCCCTGCAGGAACTGGGCAATGGCCTCGCCGATTCGCTCCCCGGTGCCGCGATGGGGGCGTTCCACCGCATTTTCCGCGGAGGCGCGTTCGATGATGATGTCCCGGTCCGGGGCCCATTCCACGGAATCGACCGACTCGGAACCGGCCCGGGCGGCCGCCGGCAGGGAGAGCAGAACCAGCAGGAAGGATTTCAGCAGGAGAGGGATCATGAGTTCGGGTGTTCCTTTTTGATTTTCCTGAAACGACCCAGCATGCGGAAAAACCGCCAAGTGTCAACAAAAGGCCGAACTTTGCTGGTTTCGTCGCCATAGATGGTCTGGATGGGCACGGACCCGATCTTGCAGCCCGCCAGCGACAACCGCAGCAGGATTTCCGACTCCGCTTCAAAGCGACGGAACCGGTCGTCGACGCCGTTTTGAGGAAAGGTCGAACGATGATACAGGCGGAACCCGCACTGGCTGTCAGGCACGAACTGGCCCATGCGGCGGGAGAGCAGATCGGACATGAAGCGATTGACGAACCGCCGCAACCGGGGCATGGCCGTCAGGTTGCCCATGCGGTTGCCCACAATGACCGGGCTGCGCGTGCGGGCATGGGCTTGCAGGAAAGCCGGAATGTCGGAGGGGGCGTGCTGGCCATCGCCATCCAAGGTGATGACCAGATCCGCGCCCGTTTCGCGAGCATGATTGAATCCGGTCACGAGCGCCGCGCCTTTGCCCTGGTTGTGGACATGCTCCAGGACCGTTGCGCCGGCGGCGGCCGCGGCGTCGGCGGTTTCGTCGTCGGATCCGTCGTCGATCACCACGATCTCGGCAGTGGGGCAATAGTCACGAGTCTCCTGGACGACGGCCGCGATGCGATTGCCCTCGCGGTAGGCCGGAATCAACACGCAGATCCTGGGGGCGGGGGGATTCATCGGGGGGGGGCGGCGTTCAGTAGGCGTTCTGGTGGCTGAACAAGGTTTGGACGAGGATTTTGAAATCGAAAGAGAGCGACCAGTTTTCGAGGTAGTACAAATCGTGCTGAACGCGGTCCTCGATCGAGGTATTGCCGCGCAGCCCGTTCACCTGCGCCCAGCCGGTCATGCCGGGCCGGGAGACATGGCGGGTCATGTAGTGGCCGACACCGTCCTTGAACTGTTCCACGAAGTGGGGGCGTTCGGGGCGCGGCCCCACGAGGGACATGTCGCCCTTGAGGACGTTCCAGAACTGCGGTAATTCGTCCAGATTCCACCGGCGCAGGAATTCCCCGATGCGGGTGCGCCGGGGGTCATCGGGCCGGGCCCAAACGGGGCCGGATTCCTGCTCCGCATCCACCGGCATGGTGCGCAGCTTGTAGATGAAAAACGTTCGCCCGGCGACCCCGCAACGAATCTGGCGATAAAATACCGGTCCAGGCGAACTGCGCTTGATCAGTGGCGCGGCGACCAAGACGACCGGCGCGGATATGGCCAGGCCGATCAGCGCCCCGGCGATGTCTTCCAGGCGCTTGAGAACGCGGTTCCAGAAGTGGTCCAAGGGCCAGGCCGCCATGCCGATTAGCGGTATGTCGGCCACATGATTGACCCGAACCCGCGAGGTCAGCACGCCATACAGGTCCGGCACCATGCTGAAGGGAATCAGGTTGCGCTCGCAATGGAACAGGATTTCCGTCAGGCGCTTGTGGGCGATGGTGGTATCCGCCAGGATGATTTCATCGATCTGCTCATCGGCGGCCACTTGTTCCAGCTCGCCGATGTGTCCCTTGACCAATTTGGGCGAGATGGCGGAGGACAGGGTGGTCTCGCTCCCGCCGGGCTCAACGGGCAAGAGGTAGCCGGCGAGTCGCGAGCGCAGGCGCGGCTCGTGTTCCAGGGCGCGTCGGATGCGGGCGGCGAGGTCATCGACCCCGATGATGAGAATCCGGCGGATCGGGGCCGTTCGCCGCGCCCAATGCAGTTCAATCCGGAAGAGCAGGAACCGTTCCAGCACCACCAGCAGCCACACGGTGAAAAAGGCCAGCAGGGCAACGGTACGCGAGTAGGGCGGCCAGTCGGCGGGGCGGACCACGAAGGAGAGCGCCAGCGCGGTGGCGAGGGTGATAGAGACCCCCCGGACGATGCGCGGAAGCTTGTCGCCGAACCGTCCGAGCTGCGGGCGAATATACAGACCAATCTGACGAAAGATGATCACCAGCAGGGGCGAGAGAACCGCCGCGGCGGACAGGTACATGATGCGCGGCGGAAAGATTTCGGTGTGCAGAAGCGGGATCAAACCCGAATCAAAACGGATATAGACCGCCAGCATGACGCCGAAAAAGGCGGCGGCGGCATCCGCGACCCCGGCCAGGAGGCTGCAGAACGCGTCAAAGTTATCCCGTTGGGCTTGCATGATTCGGGGGGGAAGCATACGAAATGCGGCCGCGGCCGACAAGCCAGACAATCGAGCATATCGGTGCGCCGGGGTGCCGGGCGCGTCCCGCAACAATCCAGTTGGCGAATGTCCGGCCGGCGTTCTATGGTGGGGCCATGAATCGCCAGGGGAAAACAGTGGCCGTCGGACTGAGCGGTGGAGTGGACTCCTCCGTGGCGGCGTGGCGGCTGAAGCAGGAGGGGTGGCGCGTAACCGGGCTGACCATGAGCATCTGGGACGGTTCCGTACCCATTCCGGATGCGGGATTTTCGGGTTGCTTTGGGCCGGGGGAGTCGCGGGACCTGGAAGCCGCCAAGACCATGGCGCAACGCATCGGGATCGAGCACCATGTGATTCCGCTGGCCCGGGAGTATCACCAAACCGTGTTGGCCTATTTCCGACAGGAATACTTGGCGGGCCGTACGCCCAATCCCTGCGTTCGGTGCAATCAACTCATGAAGTTCGGCTTTCTGCTGGAGGCGGCCCGGGCCCGGGGGCTGGTATTTGATCGATTCGCCACCGGGCACTATGCCCGGGTCAAGCCGGATGCGCAGACCGGCCGGTGGGGGCTGTGGCGGGGACGGGATCGGGACAAGGATCAGTCGTATTTCCTTTCCCGCCTGCGCCAGGATCAGTTGGGGATGCTCCAGTTTCCCCTGGGCGATCTCACCAAGACGGAGGTGAAGGCGATCGCCCGACAGTTGGGCTGGGACGATCTCGCGGATCGGGAAGAGAGCCAGGATTTCATCGAGTGCAAAGACTACTCGGTTTTGTTTCAGCCGGGCGATGCCCAGCCTGGAGATTTCGTGACACGGGAGGGTCGGGTGCTGGGGCGGCACCAGGGCATCTTCCATTACACGATCGGCCAGCGCAAAGGGTTGAACCTGGGCGGGGGGGGGATCCCGTGGTATGTGGTGGAGATCGAGGCGGCGCGAAACCGCGTGGTGGTCGGGCCAAAAGAGGCCCTGTATGCCGGCCGCCTGGTGGCGACCCAGCTACATCGGGTGGGATGGGCGGAACTGCCTCGCCAGCCGATCCGCTGCGACGTGCAGATCCGCCAGCGGCATCGGGCGGCGCCTGCCGTCGTCGAGCCGGCTGGTGCGGACCGGCTGCAGGCGCAGTTCGACGACCCGCAACTATCGGTGACCCCCGGCCAGATGGCCGTGTTCTATGACGGCGATCTCGTGCTGGCGTCCGGCGTGATCGACAAACCGACATGATGGCGAAACCACATCCGGCCGGACACCGCTCGACGCGCGGATCGGGTCATTTAAGGGGTGTGCAGCGGGCCGGAACCTGCTACAACGACGGCGTGCGGACTGGCCCGGCGCCGGAAGGCGCTGGCCACCCGGTCGAAAAAGGCGGCTGAGCATGAACCTTCGACAGCGATTTGAAAAAATCCAGGCCTTTGTGATGCGCGATGTCTGGAACCTGCCGGGCAGCGAAAAGGGCAGCATGAGCTTTGTCGCCCGCCTGGTGCGGGTGGGGCATCTGCTGTTTCGGGGCTACGTGGATGATGATCTGACCATCCATGCCTCCTCGCTGACCTTCGTGACGCTGACGTCGCTGGTGCCGATTCTGGCGGTTGGTTTTGCCTTGGTGAAGGGCCTGGGCATGGGGGAAGACCAATTGGCCAAGATTGCCGAAATGGAATGGATCGAGCAGATGCCGGAGACCTTCCAGGTCTTCGTGCAGTGGATCCTGGAGATTGTCAATACGACCAATTTTGCGGCGTTGGGGTGGATCGGGCTGTTCTTCTTCGTGCTGACGGCGGTTCTGGTCTTGGCCAACGTCGAAAAGAGTTTCAACCGGGTCTGGGGGGTGGACAAGAACCGCAGCATCCTGCGGCAAATCACCAACTACACCAGCGTGCTGGTGCTGGTGCCGCTGCTGATCGGCGTGGCGGGCGGCTTGAAGGCGCGGCTGGCCATCAGCCAGCAGTTCATGGGGATCGACGCCAACACGTGGGTCCAGAACCTGGCGTCGTTCTGCATCATGTGGCTGGCGATTGGATTTCTATACGTGTTTGTCCCCAACACGCGCGTTCGACTGCGCCCCGCCGCCGTCAGCAGTTTCATCACGACCCTGATCTTCCTGGGCTGGATGCGGGTGTTTGCGGTGATGCAGACGGGGGTGGCGCGCTACAACCTTATCTACGGGGCGTTTGCGGCGGTGCCGGTGTTCCTGTTCTGGATGTACGTGACCTGGGTGATCCTGCTGCTGGGCGCGGAATTTACCTTCGCCATGCAGAACTCGGATACCTTCCAATTGGAAAGCGCGGCGGATTCGGCCAGCAGCCGCTCCCGCATCTTGGTGGCGTTGATGATCCTGCGCCGCGCGGGGTGCGTCATGAAAAGTGAGTCCGGGGTCTTTGATTCCGCGGTTTTTGCCCGGCGCAACAAGGCCCCGATCCGGTTGATCAATGCCGTGGTGGGAACGCTGGTCCGACTGGGCTATCTGGCGCAGGTCGCCAGCCGCGATGCCGGATTCGTGCTGATCCGCGCCCCGGATGCCATCCGGATCCAGGACCTGGTGGGCAAGCTCCTGCGCGAGGGCGGGGGGCATCCGGAAGTCGACGAAAGCATCCGACTGGATGACGCGCTGAAAGAGGTCATGAGCCAGATCGACCGGGGCATGACGCAGGGCTTCGGGGACCTGACGCTGGGCGACATGGTCGCGGCCGGCCCGGATGACGACGCGATGCCTTGATCCGTACCCATGGCCAGCGATTTCGCCCACCAGTTGAATCCGGATCAGTTGCGCGCCGTCACCGCGCCGGACGGTCCCGTGCTGGTGATTGCCGCCGCCGGGACCGGAAAAACCCAGACGCTGACGCATCGCGTGGCCTGGCTGGTGCAGGAGCAAAGCGTCGACCCCCGAAACATCCTGCTGTTGACCTTCACGAACCGGGCGGCGCAGGACATGCTCGAGCGAGCCACCCGACTGGTCGGCGGCGGCCTCAACCGGCTTTGGAGCGGCACCTTTCACCATTCGGCCAACCGGTTGCTTCGGCGCCACGCCGCGCAACTCGGGTATGGCAACGATTACACCATCCTGGACGAGGACGATTCCCTGCGCCTGCTTCGCAACTGCGTAGCCGAGCTGGGACTGAAGGACAAGAAGTTCCCCAAGCCCAAGGTTCTTTCCAGTGTGTTCGGATTGGCGGCCAATCGGGGCGCGGATGTCGTCGAGACCGTCCAGGCGCACTTCGGAGCGCATACCGTTGACGTGGAGAGCGTGCTCCAGGTCCATCAGCTCTATGCCGAGCGCAAGCGCGGGCAGAATGCCATGGATTTCGACGACTTGCTGGTCAACGGCCTGCGCCTGCTGCAAGAGCATCCCCGGGTGGCCGCCACCTACCAGGAACGCATGCGCCATGTGCTGGTGGATGAATACCAGGACACGAATGTCCTTCAGTCCGCTTTCGCCGATGAAATGGCCCGGCGGCATGGCAATCTGTTCGTGGTCGGCGATGATTTTCAGAGCATCTATTCCTGGCGCGGCGCCGACGTGGACAACATCCTCTCCTTTGCCAAGCGCCACCCGGGAGCGACGACCTTCAAGCTGGAAGAGAATTATCGCAGCACGCCGGGCATCCTGGAGGTCGCCAACCAGGTGATTGCCGGCGCGACGGGTCTGTTTTCCAAGACCCTGCGCGCCACCCGTCCAGCCGAAGTGCCGCCGATTCTGGCCCGCCTGTCCGATGGCGGCCACCAGGCCCGGTACGTTGTCGAACGGATCCAGCGACTGCTCGATGCGGGAACGGCCCAGCCGCGGGAAATCGCGATCCTCTACCGCTCCCACTACCAGGCGCTGGAAATGCAACTGGAGCTGTCCCGGACGCAGTTGCATTACGTGGTCGTGAGCGGCGTTCGATTTTTCGAGCAGGCGCATATCAAGGATGTCTGCACCGTGCCGCGCCTGGCGGCGAATCCGGTGGATCAACTGGCCTTTTCGCGCTTGGTGGAGTTGCTCCCCCGGGTGGGACCCAAAAAAGCGCAGTCGCTCTGGAAGGCGCTGGGCGAACACCTGAATCTGCGCGATGCCGCCAAGCGCGCCAAGCTGCTGGAGCTGCTTCCTAAGGAGGCCCAGACTCTTTGGCAGGCGATCATGGACCGGTTGTTCACCGCCGAGGACTCCGCCTCCGCCGTCCTGGAGCGTCCCGATGAGCTGGTCTTCCGATTCACCAAGGCGTTCTACGAAGACTTCGCCGAAAACACCTTTGAAAACGCCCGCAGCCGGCTGGAAGACATCGAAGAGCTCGTCCGGTTTTCGGCCAAATACAAAAACACCGCGGAGTTCCTGGGCGAAATGGCCCTGCTGACTAATCTGGATGCCCAGCAGGATGCCCGCGCCGTGGCGCCCGCGGACGCGATCCGCCTGACGACCGTCCACCAGGCCAAGGGGTTGGAATGGAAGGCCGTGTTCGTGATCTGGCTGGCCGATGGGATGTTTCCCGCCGCCCGCTCGCTGGAGGAACCCGCCAGCGAGTCCGAAGAGCGACGCCTGTTCTATGTGGCCGTCACCCGCGCCAAGGACTATCTCTGGCTCTGCGTGCCGCGCATGCGCAAGAGTCGGGATGGGGGAATCCAATTCTGCGCGCCTTCGCGGTTTGTGGACGAGATTCCATCGGACTTGGTGCAGTCCGAACAACCGGGCGGCTTCAGCAACACCCCGCGGTGGGCGAGGTGGTAGGCGTGCGGGCGGCTGAACGGGGTAGGGGAGGTGGAGAGTCAATCCCCCGCAAGTCTGCCGGCCCCGATTGCACCGGTGGTCTGGATATGGGATGGTTGCGGGCATGAGCGACCTGTTTGAATCGGTTTCTGCCGGAGCGACCGCGCCGGAGCCGCGACGGCCCCTGGCGGCGCGGATGCGCCCGCGGACCCTGGAAGATATTGCCGGCCAAGACCACATGCTGGGGCCCGGCAAACTGCTGCGCCGGGCGATCGAGGCGGATCGTCTCTCCAGCCTGATTCTCTACGGGCCGCCCGGATGCGGCAAAACCACGCTGGCGGAAGTGATCGCGCGGACCACGCGGCGGGCCTTCGACCGGTCCAGCGGCGTCCTCTCGAATGTGGCCGGCCTGCGGAAATCGCTCGAGGCGGCCAAGCAGCGCCGGGTGACGTCGGGTCGCGAAACCATCCTGTTCATCGACGAAATCCATCGCTTCAACAAGGCCCAGCAGGATGTGCTGCTGCCCTATGTGGAGGAGGGGGCGGTGACATTGATCGGGGCCACGACCCACAATCCCTTTTTCTTCATCAACAACCCGCTGGTCTCCCGTAGCCAGATTTTTCAACTCGAGCCCCTGAGTGCCGAAGCGATTCGCCTCTTGATCCAGCGGGCGCTGGCATCGCCGGATGGGCTGGGACATTTGGCCCTTCAGATGGACGACAACGCGATGGACCATCTGGCCGCGGTCTGCGAAGGCGATGCCCGCCGCGCCCTCAACGCGCTGGAGATCGCCGCGCTGACCACCGCACCGGGCGAGGACGGGGTGATCCACCTGACCCGCGCGGTGACGGAAGAAAGCATCCAGAAAAAAGCGGTGGTCTACGACCACGACGAGGACGGTCATTACGACACGATTTCAGCGTTCATCAAAAGCGTGCGCGGATCGGATCCCCATGCGGCGCTGTACTGGCTGGCCAAGATGCTGTACGCGGGGGAGGATCCGCGCTTCATAGCCCGCCGGTTGATCATCCTGGCCAGCGAGGACATCGGCAATGCCGATCCGCGCGGCCTGAGCCTGGCCACCGCCACCCTCGAGGCGGTGGATTTTGTGGGCATGCCCGAGGCCCGGATTGCCCTGGCCCAGGCGACCACCTACCTGGCGACAGCGCCCAAGAGCAATGCCGCCTACATGGGGCTGGAGGCGGCCATGGCGGACGTCAAGGAGGGACGGACTCTGCCGGTCCCGCGTCACCTGCGCAGCACGGGTTCCAAGCGCGCCGCCAAGGCGTTTGGACACGAAGGCTATCAATATGCCCACGATTTCGAGGGACATTTCGTCGACCAGGAATACGTCCCGACCGACCAGATCTACTACCGGCCCACCACACAAGGATACGAGGATGTGATTCGCAAGCGCATCGATCATTGGGACCGGATGCGCCAGGAGGCGCGGGCCCGGAAGTCGGACGTTTCCGGCAAAAAAGCCGAGGCCGGTCCGGAATCCGCCCCCCCCGGCGCCACACCCGGCAACGTGGACAACCGATAGATAGGCTTGATTTGGCGGTTTGGGCGGTATAAGTAGGGGGGGTGGAATGCATGAAAGCGGGAGTCAAATGAAACGGACAAGATGGAGCGCATCGTTCTGTGCCGGCCTGATGGCAGGGTTTGTAGCCTGGTCGGCGGCAGCGACCCCAATGGAATCGTATGTCAGGTTCGATGCCGCCACCTTGCAGCGTAGCCCGCAAAATGCCTGGGCGCGGCCGGTATTATTCAACGATACGCTGCGCGCGGCTCCTTCCGGGCGAAGCACTCGGCTGGATCGTCGGAACTATCTGGCCATGGAACTGGCCCAGGCCGGCACGGTTTGGGTGCCGGAAGAATTGGCGGAACCGTTCCGCGCGCTGGGCGAAGGCGGCACCTACTCGTTTGCGGGAACGGTCGACCAGATCCGCCGCCGCTACTACATCATCGTGAATGCGTGTTATGCCCTGCAGACCCGTGATGATCTGGATGAGCACTGGGTCAACATGCTGGAACCCGGTGCGGCCAAAGCGGAGGAGGTGGCGGACGCCTCCGATGTCGTGATGCAAGCACTCTTGATCGAGGCCCAGAACAACCTCATCCAGATGGCGCGGGAACAGGGTGTCACGGTGGCCCAGTTGATCCAATCCCAGTCCGATGGCGGCCACCGGATCGCCGAACACATTGTCGCGGATTCGCTGCGCGGCAAGCTCCGCGACCGCGGGACCACGGCCGATGAAGTCATGGTTGGCGCCGTGATGGCGCTGCTGGAGAAACAGGCCGTGATGGAACAGGCGGCCCAGGTCGCCGAGGAAATGGCCGCATGGCCAGCGTTGGAACCGGCCCTGCCCGAACCGCCGGATGTGCCCATGGAGGATGTCGCCCTGCTTCGCGAGGAGGATGCGCCTCAGCCGCTGGCCCCGCCGCCGGAAGAAGATCTCCCGCTCCCTTCGGAAGCCGTTGACCCGGATTCCGATGACGAGGTTGTCTACGAAGAGCCAACGTGGGCGGATCTCAAGGAGGAGGATGTGGTTCCAGCCCCCGAGGTGCTGGAACAAGCGGACGAACCCATGCCGCCCCCAACGCCCGCCATCGAGTCGGACCTGGCATCCGAACTCGATGAACTCGAACTGGACGTAGATCATGACCGCCGCCAATGGCTGGAGGATTTGACCGGCCGCTATCCCGAACTCGAGGATATTCCCGATTCGCCGCAGCCGTTGGATATCGCGCCGGAACTCCTGGAGTCGGAGTTGGCGCAGGACTTGGCGGACGAAGAAGAAATCGAGCCCACCACCTTGGGCATGCGGCCGGATGGCGTCGAGGAACAGGGCGAGACCGCAGAATGGGATCGAGACGAGGAGGGGGCGTTCGAGGAGGAGTACACCCCCGAGGACTACGATGTGGTCGCAGCCGAAGAGTCGGATACCCGAGCGGAATGGACACCGGCTGAGACGGACGCCCTGGATGACGGCTACGACGCGGACGGGTACGACTGGGCCGAATATGACGATGAGGAGCTGATCGAGTTCGGGCCGGGCCCGACATTGGACGAAGAAATGGGACGGGCGGCCCTGGAGGACGAGGTCCCGGAATACATCCGTCCGGCCTACGCGCCGACGGATGCCGGGATGAGCGCCTCGCCGCCCACCAGCATGCTGGTCGTGCCCTTGGCCGAGACGCCCGCGGAGGTCGTGCCGTTGGTGAGCATGGAGCCCACCCGGGCCGAATTGGCGCAGCAGCGCAAGGAAGAAGCCCTGGAGCGCCAGGAGCAGGAGCGGCGGGCGCGCGCCGAGGCGGCCCGCATCGCGGCGGCGGAAAAAGCCGCGGCCAGCGAGGAAGCCGCTCGCCTGCGCCAAGAACAACGTGAACAAAGGGCGGAAGCCCGACGGTTGGCCCGGGAAACCAAGCGACTGGCCGCTGAACAAAAGAAGGTCGAACGGGCCAACCGCAAGCTCGAGGCGCGACTGGACCGCGAGGAAGCCGCGGCCCGCCGAGCCGCCGAGACCGAAGCCCGCAAGGAAACGGCGCGGCTGGAAGCCGAGGCGAAGAAGGCGCTCGAGGAGAAGGCCCGCGAATTGGAGCGCCAGCAACGCGAAGCCGTGGCGGCGCGGGAGCAGGCGGAAGCCTTGGCCCGTGAACAAGAGGCGGCTCAGCGCGAACGCGAGGCGGTCGAACGTCGGCTGGCCGAGATGGAAGCGCGTCGGGCGGCCGCCGAAGAGGCGATCCGCGAAGCCGAAGAACGCAAGCAGGCCGAGGTGAAGCGGATCGAAGCCGAAGTGGCCGCCCAGGCGGCGGCGGAACAAGCGGCCCTGGAGCAGCGCATCGCGGAAGAAGCCGCACGCCAGGCGGAGGAAATCCGCATCGCCCAGGAGATCGCCCGCCAGGAGCACATCGCGTCGGCCCAGACGCAAGCGCTGATCCAGGAAGAACGCGCGGCCCGCGAAGCCGCGGAAGCGCGTCTGCGCCAGATGGAACAAGAAATCCGCGAACTGGAAGCCCGCACCCGGGACATCCAGGTGGCCATGGAGCAGCAACAAGAGGCTCCATGGCGAGCCGTGGAGACGCCACCCGCCGCACCCGTGGTCCGTCCTCACGTGGAGCCGGTTCCCGCGGTTGGCGGGACGTGGCCGTCCACGCCCGTGCCGCCCGACGTGTCGCCCCGTGAGCAGCGCCGTCAGGCGGCCGCCACCCGGCGGGCGGAACAACTCGCCGCCCGCGAGGCCGCCGCGGCCGCGAAAGCCCGGGCCGCCGGAAAGGTTCCCGTGGACCCCGACGATCTGCCGGACTGGATGAAGCCGATCCGTTACTAAGCGCTGAACCAACGTCGACCCATGCAACACCGATTTTCCATGCTGTGGAAAAATCCAGACAAAAGTTTCCATGGCGTGGAAAACGCCGACCGGCGACATGATTGATGTCGATCACGCCTATGCGGTCATCATGGCCGGCGGCAAAGGCGAGCGATTTTGGCCGCTGAGCACGTCGCGCCGTCCCAAGCAACTGCTATCGCTGGCGGGGGGGCGGCCGCTGATCCTGCAGGCTGTCGACCGGTTGGCGGGCGTGGTCCCGCCGGAGCGCATTCTGATTGTTACCAGTGAATCCCTGGTGGCGCCGATTCGCGACATGCTGGGGGAGGGGAGTGCGGTCGGCATCCTGGGCGAACCCGTGGGACGAGACACCGCCGCGGCGATTGCCGCCGGTGCGGCCTGGATCCGCGCGCGCGATCCCGCGGCCGTGTTCTGCGTGCTGACCGCCGACCACATCATCGGCGATCTCGACCTCTTTCGCCAAACCCTCCGCGAGGGCTTGCGGTTGTGCGCCAGCGAGGATGTCTTGATGACGATTGGGATTCCGCCCACTGAACCCAGCAGTGCGTACGGATACATTGAAGCCGGCGAGGTCTATCGCACGACCCAATCCATCGAGTTTCTCCGCGTTCGGCGGTTCGTGGAAAAGCCGGACCGGGCGACGGCGGAGACCTATTTGGCCAGCGGTCGCCATGCCTGGAATTCCGGGATGTTTATCTGGTCCATTGCCAGCCTGGAACGGGCGTTCAGTCGGCATGCGCCGGAATTGGCGGAGTGCATGGCCCGATGGTCGACCCATGCGAATCCGGCGGACTTTCAGCAAGCCCTGGAACAGGATTTTCCGGGACTGGCCAAGATTTCGATTGATTACGCCGTGATGGAGAAGGCGCAGAATGTGGTGATGTGCCAGGGGCGGTTCGCCTGGGACGATGTGGGATCCTGGCCAGCCTTGGAGTCCCATTTGCCGCGGGATGATCAGCGCAATGCCGTTCAAGGCGACGCGGCGATCCACGCGGGGAAACGCAACATTGTCGTGAGCGAGGGACGACTGACCGCACTGGTGGGCGTGAGCGACCTGGTGGTGGTTCAAGCCGACGGCGTAACGCTCGTTTGCGCCAAAGATCGATCCCAGGATATCAAGAGGCTTCTGGCGGAATTGCGAAAAGATCCTGAGCGAAAGAACCTGCTCTAAGAACAACAACCCAACCCATAGGAGAAACCCCATGAAATATCTGTGCACCGTGTGTGGCTATGTCTATGACCCCGAACTGGGCGATCCCGACAGCGGAATCGAGCCCGGGACGGCCTTCGAAGACATTCCGGATTCCTGGGTCTGCCCGGTTTGCGGCGTCGGCAAGGATTCCTTCGTCGCGCAAGAGTAAGAACACGCGATCGCTCGCGCCGGTTTCGCTTGAGAGAGCGAAGCCGGCGCTTTTTGTTGAATTCAATAACCCATCCGCCCATCTGCCTTACATAATGTCGCATAATACATATTATGTTACATTATGGGGTACGGGAACCGCTATATATGGTAGGCAGAACCGTGAGGACGCGGATTTCGACCCGACAATAACTTGTTGAGCATCGGGCAAGAGATCCCGATGATCATCCCTCCTTTGAACGCCTCTTTGTCGTTCCGGGACTCAATCGGGTATCGGGTATGTGCCGACGAGGAAATGTGGAACCTCCGGTCGCCCGGGTTCGTTTGGCAAGATCCCCGGAGCCTAGCGGACCAGGGCGAGACTCAGGGCCGGCCAGTATGTGATGAGGAGCAGGACTCCGAGCATGAGCCCCATCAGGGTCAGCGAGGCGGCGGCGAGTTTCATGAGCGGTCGGTTCAGGCGCATGGCCGCAATGAACAGGTTCATCCCGACCGGTGGCGTGCTGTAGCCGATGGCCAGATTGGCCAGGAAGATGATCGCCAGGTGGACCGGATCGATTCCGTAGCGCAGGGCCAGGGGGGCCAGCAGCGGAACGATCACGATCGTGGCAGTATAGATATCCATGATGCACCCGACCCCCAATAGGAAGACATTCAGGGTGATCAGGAATACAATCGGATGTTGGATCCGCCCCCCTACCCACTCGAGGATGAGTTGGGGGACTTCTTCGAAGATCAGGAAATTCGTGATGGCCATGCCCATGCCGAGGATGAGCAGGACGCCGCCGACCAGGACTACGGTATCGCGAATCAACACGGTGAGTTTTCGGAGAGGAATTTCGCGATAGACCAGCACTTCGATGATGAGGACATAGGCGGCGGTAATGACGGCCGCTTCGCTGGCCACGAGGAATCCGCTGTAGATGCCTCCGAGCACCACAAACGGCAGGGGCAATTCCCACTTGGCCGCCCAGAGGGCGGCGCCCAACTCGCGCGCTTGAAATGCGTGGCGTGGAATGCGCGCATGGATGCCGGCCCAGATGCCATAGCCGCAGAGGGCCGCCAGCGCGACCAGCCCCGGCAGCACCCCGGCGCGGAAGATCGCCTCAATCGTGACTTCGGCCGAGATGGGTTGGGCAATGATGGCATAGAGGATGAGCGGGAGGCTGGGAACGAACAGCACGCCCATGTTGCCGCCGGTGGTCACCAGGCCGAGGGCGGCTTTTTCCCGGTATCCATCCTTGAGCAACGCGGGAAGCAGCAGTCCCCCCAGGGCGACGATGGTTACGCCCGAAGCACCGGTGAAGGCGGTCATGAAGGTGCAGGTGACAATGCACACCATCGCCAATCCGCCGGGCATCCAGCCAAACGCCGCGCGCGTAATTCGCAGGAGGCGCTCGGACGCACGGCTGCCGGCCAGGACATAGCCGGCCAGGGCGAACATCGGCAGCGCTTGCAGCATGGGCATGTGCACCAGGCGGGTCAGTTCCCCAATGACGATGGCGAAGTCCATGCCGCTGGATTGGTAGGCAATCATGGCCAGCGCGGCGAAAACCACGAACATCGGCGCGCCCAGCAGGGCGAAAACCAGCACCAACCCCGTCATGCCTCTACCCTCCCCTCGCCCGGCAATCCTTCCGCCTCGGGCGAAGGCAGCCAGGCGGTTGGAACCAAGGCGCGCAGGGCGAAGCGCAGGGCCATCAGCCAGCAGGCGACGGGGATGACCCCGTAGTATTTCCAGACGGGCCAGCCGAGGAGTTCGCCCATGCCCATGTCGCGTTGGAAGCCGACATAGCGGCCCGCCGCCCAGGCCAGCACGCCGCACACCACGGCGGCAAAGAGCGAAGTCGCCCGGCCGATCCAGACGGACCATTTCCGCGGGAGCAGCGCGGTGGCCAGATCAATGGCCAAGTGGCGGCCCAGTCCCGCCGCGGCCAGCGCGCCCAGCATGGTCAGCCACAGCAGGCCCATCCCCAGCAGCGGCTCCGCCCAGGGAAATCCGGTTTTCCAGAGATTGCGAAGGAGGATCTGCAAGGCGGCCAGCACGACCATGCTGGACATGAACAGCGCGAGGAATCCGCGCTCGAGCCGATCCATCCACCGGCGGCCGAACTCGAACGTTCTCCGGGGCCAGCCGCTCATGAGTCGCGCAGGCCCCGGACGATCTCCTGCAGGCGATCCCAGGCCTTGACGGAAAACGTGCGCCCCTTGACCTTTTCGATGGCGATCGTGGCAATGCGCTCGAAGTCCGCCCGGACCCCATCGGTTTCCGGGACCGGCTGGACGCCCTGCTCGCGCATGAACGCCAGCGCTTCGAGATCGCTCTTGCGGACCTTGGGGGTCAGCAGCCGGCAGTGCTTGTCAAAGGCCTCTTGGACGACGGCCTGGTGCTGCGGGGGAATCATTCGCCAGCCGGCGGCCGAGAGGAACACGCCGCCGATGGAATAGGTCAGGCGCATTTCGTTGTAATAGCGCACGCGCGTGTGCCACTGGACCGCGACGGCCGCCGTGGGCGGTCCAAACACGGTTTCCAGGGCGCCGGTTTGCAATGCGGGCAGCACATCCGTGACATTGGCGGGGATGGTGGCGACGTTGCCGGCGGAAAAAAGTTCCATCATCGTCGGCGAATCCAATCCCCAGACCCGCGTGCCGCGCAGATCGGACAGGCTGGCGACCGGCTTGGTGCCGTAGGCGTAGCTGAACCCGACTTCGGTCCAGCCCATGGCCTCGAATCCATTGGCGCGTGCGCTTTCATCGAGAATCTCGCGCATGCCGTCGAGAGCGGCATCGACTTCCTCGTAGTTGCGGAGAGCCATGGGAAACATCAAGGCATCGGCATCCGGGCAGATCACGCCGATCGCATAGCCCATGAATCCGCCGCCGTGGAGCTGCCCCATGCGGATTTTCGAAAGCACATCGCGTTCCGACCCCATGATGCCGCCGGGATAAATGCGAACGCGGACGGCGTTGGCGGTGGCGGTTTCAATCTCGGCCTTGGCGTCGTTCAGCGCCTGCATCCAGATGCTGCCCTCCGGAGCCAGGGTGGCCACGTTCAATCGCACCTGGGCATTCGCGGGCAAGAGGGCCAGCAGCAACGCCGCCAGCAGGACAACGACAAGGATGGGATCGCGGGTCATGGGGAATTCCTTTGGGCTAGAACAACTCTTCCATCTGGTCCAGCAGCGCGCGGGCCCGTTGTTTGGCAACCGAATTCATCAGGGTGTACTCGGGGGCCTGCGGGTCGGCCTCGAGCACCGCCTGGAGGGTTGAGCGAAACAGATCCTCATCGAAGGCATAGCGGGCATAGAACTCGGCGAAGACGACCCGATTCAACAGATAGTCGGGACCGGCGATTGCCATGCTGTGTTCGAAGTGCGCGCGGGCCTTATCGAGATCGCGCCCGCCGCCCGGGGGCATGACGGTGCTGTAGATGCCGTAAAACTGGTCCAGCGCGCCCTGTCGGATATCGGGATCCAGTTGGCGCACCCGTTCCATCATGGCCAGTACGCGGGGCATCTGGCCGAAGGCCGCCGGGGAGTCCGCGCTGGCGGTAATCCAAAACGCCCATGCGGTGGCGGTCGTCAGCAGGGCGTGGGCATCGCGCTTGCGAAAATGGCCCAGGGCGCGCTCAAAGTCATCGATGGACCCCTCGAGCGCGGCCGCAAAATGCTTGTTCCGCGAAAGCGCCAAGAGCCCGTAATCGCGGGCTTTCTGGTACATGGAGCGGGAACGGCGGCCCTTCTCGACAAAGGCGGTGGCATAGGCCAGTTGCGCCTCCGCCGCGGCCAGGAGAATGGTGGGATTGCCGGGATGCCCCTCGGCCATGGCGTCGAGCATCAGCAGGAAGGCCGGTGCGCCGTCGCGAACCAGTTCCACATCGCTTTGGCGCATCAGGCCGTCGGATAGCTGCGTGGCCACGGGGGCGGCCACCCGGGCCGCACCCTTGCGGACCAGCACGCAGCCGCCGGAAAGCGTCGAAACGCCCAGGACCAACAGAATGGGAATGAATCGAGACGTCATCATGATGAAGGCGTCCCTGTATACCCCCGCCCCTCTCCGATCACAAGAAAAAAGGCCGCGATGGAGGATCCGCGAACGGCTGTCCCCGCCTACGATTCCAGCAGGCCCGGGAAAGCCGTCCGGACGCGCTCGAGAGTCTCTGGCTCGATCGCATTGGATCGCAAGATCTTCAGCAGCGCGATCAGGTCATCCCCGGAAACCTGGAAGGGCTCCTTGCGTTTCTGGAGGCGTTTGACGGCGGTCCGGTAGTTCAGCGGTCGCGGGGTGCCGGAACGCTCCTTGTTTTTGCCTTCGGCCAATTTGGCATCGACCACGGCACGCTCCTCGCCCGGCGGCGCCGAAAGCGCCGCCTTGCAGATGGCTTTGGCCCGGGCCCAGGTGATTTCTCCACTCTCGAGAAGCCGACGTACGCGCGGATCCATGCTCGGCGCATAGTGCAGGATGTCTTCAATCCAGCCCTCGCCCTTGTCGAGAAAACGCGCAATGCGCCCCTTGTCCCAGTTGGCATTGGACATGAACACGATGGCATCAAAGTAGTCGGTGATGCGCGCATCCAGCCGGTCGGCGTTGAGCTTGAGGTTCAACGCCTGGATTTCGTCCAGATCCCCGTGAACCACGCGCACATCGATTCGATCGAAGTAGCCGGGGTGGCGCGCCCGGATGCGCCGGATCGCGGCATGCCGGTGGAAACCGCCCACGAGGAAGAACTCGCCCGGATTGCGTTCCCAGACCACGATCGGTTCGAGCAACCCGTTGCGCAGGATGTCCTCGGCATAGTGTTCCACCTTGGCCTCCTGCAAGGGGCGATGGTTCGCCACCGAGGGATGCAAGTGAACCTGGTCGAAGGAAACATAGTCGAATCGTTTGGTGGTGAGCATCGGTCAATCCTTTTCGGGCTGGTTTTCGGCGCACTCTACCGGTTTGCCCGGGTTCGCAAAGAATATTTTGATACGCCTCTCGCGAAGGACCCCGGAAACGCGGCGTGGATGGCCGACCGGGCGGTCCCCCGGTTGGATCGGACAGGAAATCGTCTTTACTATTTTGCTTCCGGCCCGTTAAATCCCACCCAAACCAGACGAGAAGGAACCGGCCGTTATGAGACGAAAAACAGGGTTGACCGTTGTAGAAGTCACCATCGTGGTGGCGATTCTGGCGTTGTTGGCCGCCATCGCCCTGCCAGCCTTCTTCCAGAATCGGCAGAAGCGCCACGCGGCCCGGTGCGGGATGCAACTGGATGGCATCGCCCAGGCCTGCCGGCGCTACGCCGGCGAGGTGGGCGGATTCCCCCGCCAACTCGGCGACCTGGTCCCCGCCTATCTGACCGAGGTCCCCTCCTGCCCATCGGGCGGCGCCTACACCCTGGGAACCCCCGAGGGGGATCCGCCCGTCTGTTCCATCCCCGACCATCACCTCTAATCCCGGAAACGAGCCCACCATGAAGAAACCCCGTTATCGTCGAATCCTGTTGAAACTCAGCGGCGAAGTCCTGCGCGACGCCAGCCGGGGCGAATGCCTGTCGGACGAAATCCTGGCGTCCATGGCAGACCAGATCCGCCGCGTGGCGCAACTGGGCGTGCAGGTGGGCGTGGTGATCGGCGGCGGCAACATTTTCCGCGGATTGAAGGGGCAGGACCGCGGCTTTGGGCGAACGCACGGCGACAACATGGGCATGCTGGCCACGTTGATCAACAGCCTGGCGCTCCAATCGGCCCTGGAGTCGGCCGGGATGAGGGCCGTTGCGCTTTCCGCCACCCCGCTGCCGGCGTTTTGCGAATTGTTCACGGTACGCCGGGCGTTGGCGCACCTGGACGACGGGGCGGTGGTGCTGATCGGCGGAGGAACCGGCAATCCCTTTTTCACCACCGACAGCGCGGCCGCGCTGCGCGCGGCGGAAATCGGCGCCGACGCGCTGTTGAAGGCGACCAAAGTGGATGGCATCTACGATGCGGATCCCGTCCTGAATCCCAAGGCCGTCAAGTTTGACCGGCTGACCTATTCCGAAGCCCTGGCCCGCCGACTCAAGGTGATGGACTCCGCCGCCTTTTCCCTTTGCATGGACAGCCAGATTCCGATAGTGGTCTTTGATTTCTTCAAGCGCGGCGAGCTGCTGCGCGTGGTGCGCGGCGAGAAGGCCGGCACCCTTGTCAGCGGCTGAAACGAAGCAGAAAGGAACCGACATGTACGATTCAACCGACGACATTCTTCTGGAAGCCGAAGACAAGATGGAGAAGACCCTGGGGCATCTGCAACAGGGGCTTTCCGGCCTGCGTACCGGCAAGGCGTCCACGGGCCTGGTCGACCAGATCAACGTGGACTGCTACGGGACCCAGACCCGCCTGAACCAGATGGCGCTGATCAGCACCCCGGAACCCCGCCTGATCGTCATCAAGCCCTATGATCCCTCGACCCTGCCGGCCATCGAAAAGGGAATCCTCGCGGCCAATGTCGGCGTTACGCCGCTGAATGACGGCCGCATCATCCGGGTGCCGATTCCCGAGTTGAGCGAAGAACGCCGCAGGGAATTGGTCAAGGTCGCCGGGCGACTGGGCGAAGAGGCGCGCGTCGCCCTTCGCGCGGTCCGGCGCGACGCCAACGAAGCCATCAAGGCGATGCAAAAGGCCTCGACCATCAGCGAGGACGACCGGGACCTCGCGCTCGAGGAAATCCAAAAGCTTGTCGACGAGAATGTCCGCAAGGCCGATGAACTGGTGGCGGCCAAGGAAACCGACGTCATGGCCGTCTAGCGGCCATGCGATCCCGCAAGCGCAAATCCCCCCTGCGCCACCTGATCTGGATCCTTCCGCTGCTGGTGCTGGATTTTTACTTGTTTCGCTGGCTGGCATTGCGCCAGGGCGGATGCCGTCCCACCCCCACCCCGGTCCCGCTCGTGGTGCCCGAGGTGGAGGAGGCCGCTCCGCCTCCCGTCTGGCAAGCGATGGTGCCGCCGACTCCGCAGACCAACCTCCTGAACCCGGATGAGCCCGGGGTCCTGATGGCCACGGCATCGGGGCGGCTGGAGTCGGCCAAGTTCGGCAGTACGCGAACCGGAAAGGTGGGCAGCCGCTTTGTGGCCCGGTTCCACGAAGGCGTCGATATCGGCCCCACGGAACGCGATCGGCGCGGCGTCGCGACGGATTCCATTTTCGCGGTGGCGGCGGGCCGCGTGGCGTTTGTCAACAACAGCGGCGGCAGCTCCACCTATGGCAAGTACGTGGTGGTGGAGCATGAAGATCCATCCCTGGGCCTGGTGGAGCGGCGCGATGGCTCGACGGAACCCGCGGTGGTGTATACCCTCTACGCCCATCTGGCCGATGTCCGTCTACTGCTCCGCCCCGGCCAAACCGTTGCCGCGGGCGATCTCCTCGGCACCATGGGCACGACCAGCAGCATCAAGTCCGCCATCCCCTCCGATCGAGCCCATCTGCACTGGGAAATCGGCGTGATGCTCCATTCCCGATACGATGCCCAGTCCCGCGAACTGAAACTGGCCAACCAGTTCGGCAACTACAATGGAAACAACCTGTTTGGATTTGATCCACTGGACTTCTATGCCGCCCATGTCCGCGATCCCGGCCTGACGATGGCCACCTATTTGGCCTCGGTTCCACCCGCCTACGAGGTGCTGATTCGAGGCCGATTCCCCGACTACTTCCGCCGCTTTCCCGGACTGTGGAAGGGAGCGGCCCACGATGGCGGCCCGATGCGCCTGACCGTTTCCGAATCCGGCGCCCCCCTCTCGGGCCGGAATGCCACGCCGCGGGAAATCGATATCCTGGGCAACCGCCGCCAAGCCGTGCTCAAGGTCCATCCCGATGTGCTGGGGCGAAATGGGCGGGCCTTCATTGCCCCATCCGGCGGCTCGTGGGATTTTACCCCTCGCGGACGCCAATGGGTCGACCACCTGCTGTATTGACGTCGCGCCAAGACCAAAGGACCCCGCCGGTGGACGCCGCTGGCGCCAACTTCCTTGCGATGCGATGCCGGTGGATTGGACGGCCTATGGCGCCGACTTTGGGCATGGCTTTTGGAGTTTGACATCCCCTACCCCTTTGACCCAGAATGCGCCCACAACCGTTTTGGAGGATTTTATGGCGAAGTTGTTAAAGCCGCTTGTCGTGATTGTGTTGCTGCTGGCCTTGGTTGGCCTTAGCTTGCAAGCCTTTGTGCTCTTTCCCAAGCGCACGCTGATCAAGGAACGCACCCAGAAACTGGAGGGCGGCGTGACCCGCGTCGTCCAGACCCTGCGCGGATCGCTCTCGGAAGAGGCCCAGCAGGCGGCCCAATTCAATCCCAGGCAATTGGTCGTTGATCACAAGGATCGGCTGCCCCAACTGGATACCGAACTGAACCGGGCCAACGTGGTCGCCGACGCCGTTCTGCGCGGCTGGGAAGACACCAAGACGGATTTGGAAAACACCCGGCAGGACCTCGAGAACACCCGCGCGGAACTCGAGCGCACCCAGGCGCAGCTTGAAGAGGCGCGCAGCCAGATCGTCCAACTCAACGATATCATTCGCGCCAAGGACCAGGAACTGCAGGACAAGGATCGCCAGATCGCCTCCTTGCAGGACGAAAAGGCCGGACTGGAATTCCAGGTGTCTGACCTGACCGACCGGATGGGCGACATGCAGGACCAAATGGCCGGGCTGGAAGAAGAAAAGAACATGCTGGAACTGCTGCTGGCCAAGTGCGAAGGCGAACGCGGCGACATCACCATGGCCCAGGGCACCTCCGGCGTGGTGCTGTACGCCAACCCGGAATGGAACTTCGTGGTGATCGATGTCGGCTCGACCGCCGGCGCCCAGGCGACCGCCGAAATGATTGTCCACCGCGGCGACACGATGGTTGGCAAAATCCAGATTACCAACGTCCGCGAAAGCGTATCCATCGCCGACGTGCTGCCTGAATTCCAGATGGAAGAAATCCGGGAGGGCGATCATGTTCTCTTCTAGCGGATTATCGGTCCTGACCCTGGTGGCGGTTCTCCTGCTGGCGGCCGTGGTCGGGTTGCAGATCGCCGAGACCTCGTTCTACAGCGCGGTCCCCTCGCTCTGGCCATGAGGTCATTTGTGATGCGGACCGCGCTGGGGTTCGCCCTGGCCCTGCTGCTGGCCGGCTGCGCCACCACCGACCGCGAGTCGGACCTGCCCTGGAACATGACCCAGCCCTGGGAGACGGCCCCCAGCCTGCCGTTCTCGGCCACGGGCAGCGGATTCTAAGACGCGCTACAGTTCATCCATCTGCCCGGCCACGGGGAGGGTCTGGGCGGATTCGTAGCGAATATCCAGCCGCGGCGTGGCATAGCGCAGATCCAGCCGCAGGTCGATGTCGTGAATGTCCCGGGCGAACGGCCAACGGGCGGCGCGCACCGCGACCAACGGCTCCGAGGCGTCGGCCGAGCGTTGCTCCTGAATGCTGCGGCGGGCCTGGTTCGCCAGGTCGATCGCCTCTTGCTTCCACGTGCGCAACTCGCGCAAGTCGCGTTCATAAGGCGCCAGGCCGCGCGCCACCATCTCGGCCCGGTTCTGCCAGCGTTCATAGCGTTTTTCCAGAAGGGTTCGCTGGCGGCGGATGCGCTCCTGGGCCTCGGCGATTTCCAGATCGTACTGTTTCGTCAATTCGTCCTGGTGTCGCAAATGCCGCTGCAAGATCGTGGTGTCGCGCGGAACGTGGAGGGTGCGCTCGACCGGCTCCCCGTAGCGGATGCGCAATTGTTCCCGCAGGAAAAGGAAGCGCCGTTGGGCCTGGGCCACGGAGAGCGGCGGAATCTGTTCGCCGGTCGGATCGGAAAAGGAGAGCCGGGCGCGGACAAGCCGATCCTGCACGAACGAATAGGTGAGCAGGCAGGGCAATTCCAGGGTGGTCGTGGAATACAGCAATCCCCGATCCGTTTTCCGCAAGGGCCGGATCATTTCGGCGTCGAGCACCTCGGCCATGGACATGCCCCAGCGCGTGCGCCGGAAATAAAATTCCTCCGGCGGAGGGGCGTGCTCCTCTTCCGGGAGGGGCGCGGGCATCTCCGGCCACTCGAAGGTCGCTTCCACCGTCCAAACGGGATCCTCCTCCGCCTCCTCGGGCCAAACCGCCTCGGGCGGGGGGGGGAGAACATCCTCCACAATCCCGGGATCTGCCGCCGCTGCCAATTCTTCGGCATGTTGAACCGCCGGCGCGGGCAAAAACCACATCGCCAGCCGAAACAACACCGCCAGCGAAGCCGCCACGAACAACACCCATGCCCATTTCATCTCATTCATGATCCGCTTCCTGCTTCGTATTCCTAGCATACACCCGCATGAATCGAAAAGCCCGATTGCCCCGAATCCCGGGACCATCCCCGGGCAACGGTCCTTGGCTCAAACCGTTGCTCAAATGCAGTTGCCATGGGTGGCCCCCCACCCTATCCTATCCCCCATGAACACGAAGGTCATTCTGCTGTTGTGCATGTCATGGGTCCTGGCGGCGGGTCAAGCGTCGGGTGAAACCCCGCCCCCGGCGGTCAACGCAAAGGCGCCCGTCTACGTCATTCCCGTCCGGGGGCAGATCGAAGGCGCCCTGCTCTATGTGCTGCGCCGCGGCCTGGCGGAGGCCGAGCGCAATCAGGCCGCCGCGGTGCTGCTGGTCATGGATACGCCCGGCGGCACGTTGAGCGCGGCCAGCGATATCGTTCGATCCATCCAGGCATCCAAAACCCCCGTGCATACGTTCGTTGAAAAACAGGCACTTTCCGCCGGGGCCATCATCGCGCTGTCCACCCGCACGATCTACATGGCGCCCGGCTCGGTCATTGGCGACGCCCTGCCCATCCTGATGTCGCCCATGGGCGGCATCCAGGAAATGTCGGAGGGCGTCGAAGAAAAAGCGGTTTCGGCGGTATCCGCCCTGGTGCGATCCGCCGCGCAAGCCGCCGGCCACGATCCGGAACTGGCGGAAAAAATGGTGCGCCGCGAGCTGGAGTATTCCATCGGCGACGAGGTCATCAGTCCGGCGGGACAGTTGCTGACCCTGACCGCGGAAGAAGCGGCGCGCCCCGGCCCCGTCGAAGGCCGCCCGCTGCTGTCGTCGGGAACGCATCCGGATGCCGAAGCGGTCATCGAGGCGCTGGGCCTGAGCGGGCATCCCGTGATGGAAATGGAAGTCACGCCGGCCGAGCGCATCGCGCGCTTGATCGCGGCGGCCGCCCCGATCCTCATGATGCTGGGGTTTCTGGGAATCTATATCGAGTTCCGGACCCCCGGCATCGGGTTGCCGGGCATGCTGGGCGTGTTCTGCCTGGTCCTTTTCTTCTGGGGGCACCACATCGCCGGGCTTGCCGGAATGGAAGACCTGATTCTCTTTGCGGTGGGCGTTCTTCTTCTGCTTCTCGAACTGCTGGTCATTCCGGGCTTTGGCATTACCGGGCTGCTGGGAATCGTCCTGATTTTCCTCTCGCTGGTCGGCGCCATGACGCGCATGACGCCTGGCGGCCCATGGTTGCCCACCTGGCCGGATATCCAGATCCCGGTCTACAAGCTCGCGCTGTCGCTGGTGGGAACCGGCGCCGGCATTCTGCTGCTGAGCCGGTATCTGCCGCGCAGCCGACTGTTCAACCGGTTGGCGCTGTCGGCGGCCACATCGGCGGCCGAGGGCTACACCGCCTCCCCCGACACATCCAGGTGGGTGGGCAAAACCGGCACCACCCTGACGCCGCTGCATCCGTCCGGCGCCGCGCGCATGGATGGGGAGCGCCTGGATGTGGTGACTTCCGGCGAGTTTCTGGATGCCGGGGTTCCCGTCCGGATCGTGGAAGCCCACGGCAGTCGAATCGTCGTGGCCCAAGAAGACCCCGCTGGTGGCGCGCCAACGGAACCGGGAGAGCCGCATGGATCGTAGACACTTTCTCCAACACTCGGTGGCCGCCGTTGCCGGAGCGGCCCTGGGCGTTCGCCGGCTGTTCGCCGAGACGGTCGCCCCGGTGTCGCGGGTGGTGGCGGTCCACGGAACCGATATCCCGGGCATGTTGTCACGCGGCGTGGAAGCCCTCGGGGGGTGGCCCGCGTTCATTCGTGCGGGGAAACCGGCCACGCTCAAGCCCAACATCGCCTGGGCCTCCACCCCCGCACAGGCCGCCAACACCAACCCAGTTCTGGTGGAAGCCTGCATCCGCGCCTGCCAGCAGGCGGGAGCGAACTCGGTTGTTCTTCCTGAGAACCCCTGCTCCCCCGCCCGCAACAGTTTTGAAATGAGCGGGATGTCCGCCGTGGCGAAACGCACCGGGGCCCAGCTCTACGCGCTGGAGAGCGATGCCGACTTCGTGAACATTCCCGTTCCCCGCGGAACGGTTCTCCGGCAGGTCGAGGTCGCTCGCGATGTTTTGCAGACGGGCTGCCTGATCAACATGCCCGTGGCCAAGACCCACGGCGGCGCCGGGCTGACCCTCAGCATGAAAAACTGGCTGGGGTCGGTTCGCGACCGGGGATTCTTCCACCGCGAGGGCTTGAACGAATGCATTGTCGACTGCAATACGGTGATTCGGGCCAATTTGATCATCGTGGACGCCCTGCGGATCATGACCACCAACGGGCCACGCGGCCCCGGGCGTCTGGAGGCCAAGGACCAGCTTGTATTCGGGACGGATCCCGTGGCCGTCGACGCCTATTGCGCCACGCTGTTCGACCGCGAGCCATTTGACATTGCCCACATCCGCCTGGCGCATGAACGCAACCTGGGGTGCGGCGATCTTTCGCGGGTGGCGGTCGATCATCTCAGGGCATGATGCGGCGGATCGTGCGCATCCTGGCCTTCGGGGTGGCCGCGAGTCTCGCGCTGCGGCTGGCGCCCTGGCCGCCGGCGGCCGGCGCCTACCTGTCGCTGAGTCCTTTGCTGGGGATGCTCGGCGCGCTGGCCGTCCGTGCGGTTACGGCGTGGACTCTGGTATCCGTGGCGGTGCTTGTGCTCGTCTGGCTTCGCCCCCGCTGGTTTTGCCGCTACCTCTGTCCGGTCGGACTGATCACCGAATCCGCCGGCCGGCTGAACCCGTGCGCCCGCGGCCGGTTTGCCCGTTTCCCCATGATCGGCCGCTGGCTGCTGTGGCTCATGATCGGTGGAGCGATTCTGGGATATCCCGTGTTTATCTGGCTGGACCCCTTGTCGCTTTTCAATGGATTTGTTTCGGCCTGGCGCAGCCCGGTCTCGCCCATCTCACTGGCCCTGGCCATGGGAATTCCCGCGGCGGTCGTGATCAGTCTTCTCTGGCCACAGGCCTGGTGCCATCGGATCTGTCCATTGGGCGCGGCCCAGGACCTGTTGATCAAGGCCAGGCAAGGATGGAAACGATCCCGTCCCCCGCCCTCGTCGGATCGATCGATTTCCAGCTTTCGACTGGATTTCACCCGACGAGGGTTTCTGGGCGTGGTGGGCGGAGGCATGGCGGCATTGGCGCTGCGCCGCACCGCCCGCGGGCGCCCCTTGCCGATTCGACCGCCGGGGGCCTGCGACGCCGAACGCTTTGCCGGGCTTTGCGCCCGCTGCGGGGCCTGTATCCGGGCGTGTCCCCCGGGCATTCTCAAGCCCGATCTGGGGCAGAGCGGATGGACGGGCTGGTTGAGCCCCGTGGTCGACTATTCCGATTCCTACTGTTTTGAGTTTTGCAACGCCTGCACCCAGGTCTGTCCGACGGGCGCCATCCGCCGCCTGGCCCTCGAGACCAAGCGCAACCGATCCATCGGACTGGCAACCGTGGACCGCAACCGGTGCATTGCCTGGAGCCGCGGGCGCCACTGCATGGCCTGCCAGGAGTTCTGCCCCTATCTGGCGATCGATGCCGTCTCCCGCGACGGGGTGAAGTGTCCGCAGGTGAATGCGGATATGTGCCGCGGATGCGGGGCCTGTCAGGTGGCCTGCCCGATCCAGCCGGTGAAGGCCATCACGGTAGCGGGGCAGCCCCAGGGGACCGTGATGGATTTGGAGCAGTTCCTGCTGGATCAAACCGGCAATTGAGTCTTGGCGCCGCCGCCGGGCGGATCGCGCATGAACAGCGGGATCGCGTAACCCGAAACGGTACCCGCCATGGCGCGCAGGATGGCGCGCCCCTTGGCGGGCGTGGAGCGCAGGTGGGCCGTCCCGGCCGCCAGATCCCCTTGGTGGAGATAGTAGGGCTTGACCCCCATGCGCAACAGGCCTTCGTTCAATTCACGCAGGGTATCCAGATCATCGTTGATGCCGCGCAACAGGACCGTCTGATTCATCAAGGGCAGGCCAGCATCGCGCAGGCGAGCGCAGGCCGTGGCCGCGCGCGGGGTCAGTTCCGCCGGATGGGTGAAATGCAGGCTGAGCCAAAGCGGCGGGTAACGCTTCAAGATCTTCACCAGGGCTGGGGTGATTCGCTGTGGCAGGGATGCCGGCGCCTTGGTGCCGATCCGGATCAGTTGAAGGTGCGGAATCGCCCGCAACTTGCGCAAGATCCGCTCCACCTCGGCGTCTCCCAGGGTCAGCGGATCCCCGCCCGACACCAGCACATCGCGAATCTCCACCCTCCTCTCCAACCACCAAAAGGGGTCAGCCCGTGAATTGTAGCATTTTGTTGTGCCCGTGGTTCTGGCACGGGTACAAAAGCGGCAGAAGCAGGCGCAGTCGCGGGTGGCGAGAAGCAGGACCTTATGAGGATAGGACTGGATCAGTCCGTTGGCGACTTCATGGGCTTCTTCGCCCAGGGGATCTCGAAATTCCCCCGGGGAGACACATCCCTCCCGTGTATCGGGCAAATAGGTACGCCGCAGGGGAGAGTCGGGGGGGGCGAGGGCCAACAGGGACATGACATAGGGCGTGATGGCCAACGGCATGCGCCACATCTCCGGCTTGGCCAAGGCCATTTGTTCTTTGCGAGAAAGGGGGAGGCATTGGGCCACGGCATCGGGAGTCCGCAGCCGATGCCGCAATTGCCAGCGCCAGTCGTTCCAGTCCCGCGCGGTGGCATGGGGGAAATGCTCTCGGCAGAATGCTCGTTCGGCGGGGGCAAAGATGTGGGATTTCGTCATGCGGGCCGAGTGTGCCAAAGGCGGGTTGAACGGTAAACAGGCTTTCACACGGTTCCGCGGTTCAGTTGTCGATTTGAGCTTGTGCCGGACGCGCCTTCATCCTCTATACTACGCACGCTGAGGCCCGGCACAGGGAAGTGGCCCGCCGGATTGGATGGAGAGGGAACGTCCGTGACACGAACGCCTGGAGAGAAGCGCAAATTTTCGCAGAACGGCAAAGGCCGCCCAACAGCGGACACGCCTTCGCCCGGGGGGCAAGAGCATCCGTCCAACGTCTCGCAACTGGAAACATCGCTCCGCGATCGGGAAAGCCGACTCAAGGCCATCCTCCAGGCCTCTCCCGACTTGATTTTCGTCGTCAGTCAGGATGGGATCTATTTGGATTGCCATTCGCACGACCCCACGCTGTTCGCCCTCCCACCATCGAAATTTCTCGGGAAATCCATTCGCGAGATCCATCCCGAACCCCTGGCCACGCTATTCCTGAATGCCTATGCGGAGGTCATGGCAACCCGGCAGATGCGGGTCGTCGAGTACCCGCTGGAATTGCCGGACGGTCCCCGGTATTTTGAGGCGCGGATTACGCTGATGGACGATATGCGCCTGTTGTCCACAGTTTCCGATGTGACGGATCGCAAGCGTCGAGAAGCGGATCTCCAGCGCCTGCAGATGCAGATGGCCCAGGCGCAACGGCTGACCGGCATTGGCAGTTGGGAATACGAGGTGACGACGAATCGCCTGTTCTGGTCCGACGAGACGTTCCGGATCTTTGGCGTACCGCCGCACCAGGGGCACGAGACCTATGAATCCTTCATGGCCCTGGTGCATCCGGATGATCGCGATCAGGCGGCGGCCGACTACCAGCAGGCGCTGGCGGCTCCCCTCCCCACCCATGTCATGGATCACCGCATCATCCGACCTGACAACGGCAAAGTCCGCCAGTTGCGCGAGCAGTATACGCTGGTGCGTGACGATCAAGGCCGGCCCGTGCGCTCTTTTGGCGTGGTCCGCGACATCACGGAGGAGCAGTGGGCCGAAGCCCAGCTCCGCCAGGCCCAGAAGCTCGAATCCATCGGCCTGCTGGCCGGTGGCATCGCCCATGATTTCAACAATATTCTCCAGATCATCCTCGGCTCCGTGGAACTGGCCGAGCAACAGGTGGATCCGGCCTCGTCCGTTGCCGTCGAGATCCATGAAATCCACCGGGCCGCGCTGCGATCGCTGGACATCACCCGCCAACTACTGGGATTTGCGCGGCGACAGCCGATCGCCCCCCTCGAGATTGACCTGGAGGCTTCTGCCCGGGACATCCTGCCCATGCTGCAACGGCTATGGCCCATTTGCATGGATCCAGGCCAAGTCCAGCAGATCTTCACCAATCTCTGCGTCAACGCGGTCGATGCCATCCAAGGCTCGGGAACCATCGAAATCCGTCTATACAACGTACCCGACGGTTCCCCACCCCTGCCCGGGAATTTGCCGGCGGCCGCTCGGGATTTCGTGTGCCTGTCATTCCGAGACACCGGCTGTGGCATGGCCCCGCAAACCGTCGAGCATATCTTCGAACCCTTCTTCAGTACCAAAGGCAAGCAGGCCGGAACAGGCCTGGGCCTGGCCACGGTTTACGGAATCGTCCATCAAAATGGCGGATTCATCGAGGTGGAAAGTGCGGAAGAGAAAGGCGCCTGCTTCCGCCTCTTTCTTCCCCGCCATCTGGGCGAATCCACCTGAAGGCGCTTGGCGCCATGGACGCCTGGATTCACGACTCGCCGGCGAGTTCATCGCGCCGCCGGCCGGCTTCCTCCCACTCGGCCAGGCGCTGGTTCAACTGATCCTCCAGGCGGCGCAAGGCACGCCCGTCCTCCGCCCGTTGCGCCTCGGGGGTGTCGGGCGCCGCCAAGGAATCGTGCAGGGCGGAGAGCCCCATCTCCAGCCGCTCAATCTCCTGCTCCAGCGCAAGGACTTCTTTATCGGCCTTCCTCAGCGCGCCCTTGCGCGACCGGCGATCTTGAAAGGCGGCCTGCCGCTGGCTTTTTTCCGGATCGACCACGGCCGGGGCCGCGGCGGACAGACCGCCCTCGCGGGCATTGAGTTCGCAATAGTAATCGTACCCCCCGGCAAAACGCCGGACGCCGCCGCCGTCCGGCGTCACCGCCACAATGCCTTGAGCCACGGCGCGCACGAAGGTCACATCGTGGGATACCAGCACCACGGTCCCCCCGTAGTTTTCCAAGGCATCCTGGAGCGCTTCGCGGCTTTCGATATCCAGGTGCGTGGTCGGCTCATCAAGCAGAAGAAGGTTGGGCGGACGGATCAGAATCCGAGCAAACGCCAACCGGATCCGTTCGCCGCCGGAAAGAACCTGAACCCGTTTCTCCACGGCCTCGCCGGAAAAACCGAACCCGCCCAGCAGCGTGCGCAGTTCCGATTCGGCGGCATCCGGCGCCACCGCCTTGAGAATGTCGAGGCACGTCCGGGTCGGATCCATGGTGTCGGCCACCTCCTGGCTTTGATAACCCGGCACGACCCGGTGTCCGATCTTGCACGCTCCTTCCCTTGGAGCCAATTGGCCGGCCATCACGCGCAGCAGCGTGGTTTTTCCCGCGCCGTTGGGTCCGACCACCGCCAGCTTCTCGCCTTTCTGAATCGACAGGTCGACACTGCGGAAGATCCAATGGCGTTCATCGTACCGGAACCCCATGCCGTCGCAGCGCAGAACCTCCTGTCCGCAATGCGGGGGCTTGGCCAACCGGAAACGACCCCGGCCGCGAACGACGTCCACCACTGGCGTGCGCTCCATTTTCTCCAGCATCTTGATGCGGCTTTGCACCTGCGCGGCCAGGGTGGCCTTGGCGCGAAAGCGCTCCACATAGCGCTCGATCTCGGCGCGCCGGCGTTCCTCGTTGGCGTGCCGGGCCAGGGAAATCTCCCGGCGCTTCTCGCGTTCGCGGGCATACCACGAATAGCGGCCGGGGTAGCGGGTCACGTGACCGCCGGCCACCTCGAAGGTGATATCGCACAGGTTCTCCAGCAGATACCGGTCGTGGGAAATCATGGCCAGGGTGCCGCGAAAGCCTTCCAGTCGGCGGCGGAGCCATTCAACGGCTGGCAGATCGAGGTAATTGCTGGGCTCGTCCAGCAGCAGCAGGTCCGGCTCCGCCATCAGGGCTCGCGCCAGCTCGACGCGCATCTGCCATCCACCCGAAAAATCACCCAGGGGCCGCTCCAGGTCGGACGGAGGGAATCCCAACCCCGCCAGGGCGGCCGCCGTGCGCGCCTGGACATCATAGCCCCCCTGCAGTTCAAACTGGGTCTGCAACTCGCCCAGCCGGCGTAGCCGGGTCCGGGATTCCCCGGCCGGGTCGTCCGCCAACGTGGATTCGATCTGGTGGATCTCCTCGCAGATGGTTTCCAGGTCCGGGGCGGCTTTTTCGACGTATTCCCGAATGGGCATTGCGTGCCCTTCCGGGCTGACATGCTGCCGAAGATAGCCCAGCCGGATGTTTTTGGCGCGCACCACCCCCCCGGAATCCGGCTCCGCTTCGCCGGCGATCAGATCGAAGATCGTGGTTTTGCCAGCGCCATTCGGTCCCACCAGTCCCACCCGTTCCCCGGCCAGCAGGCGCAGATCCACCCCGTCCAGCACGGCTTGCCGGCCATGGTGCTTGTGGACTTTTTGGAATTCAACCATGGGCTTGATTACCATGGCCCGCCGGCGCCTTCAAGCCGCTCCGCGGGGCACGGCGGCCGAAGAAGATGCGCTTGCTCTGATTTCCGGGGGTTTTTCCGGGGGTTTTTCATTGACGAACGGCGGCCCATGCCCTAGTTTTCACGCAATTTTACTGCCGGAGCCCTTGTTCCGGCGGCCCCGCCCGGGCGGGGAAACCGTACGCAAAGGCAGGTGAGTACCCCCTTATGACCGAAGTAAAAATCAGGAAAGGCGAGAGCGTTGAAAAGGCTTTGCGCCGCCTGAAGAAGAAACTGGACCGCGAAGGCATCATGCGCGACATCCGCGCGAAACGGCATTTTGAAAAGCCGTGCGAGAAGCGGCGCCGCAAGGCCGCCCGCGCTCGCATCAATGCCCGCCGGGCCACCTACGCGGCCGCCTTGTAAGCCAGGCCGCACTCGTTCCTGCAAAGCCGGATGAACTCATCCGGCTTTGTTCATTTACCGGCCCCATACGGCCATGGATGCGTTCGAATCGGCAGGCTTGAACTCCAGGGTTTCGCGGGCGTAGGATCCGAGGTCGAATCATCAACCGGAGGCCCACCTCATGCAAAACGGGATAGATCAGGAGAACCGCGGACGCGTCGTCGGAACCGTGGCCCGGGGCATCCGCATCCCGATCATCCGGTCCGGCGACTCCCTCGAGGCCATGGTGGTCGACGGTGTCCTGCAAGCCGCCGAGTCCGAAGGGTTTTCCATCCGGGACCGGGATGTGGTGGGGGTGACCGAATCCGTGCTGGCACGGGCCCAAGGCAACTACGCCACCGTGGACGCGATCGCCAAGGATCTCCAATCCAAATTCGGCGGGAAGGCCCTCGGGGTCGTCTTCCCGATCCTCAGTCGCAACCGGTATGCCATCCTGCTCAAGGCCATCGCCCGCAGCACCGGCCGGATCGTGCTGCAACTGAGCTATCCTGCCGACGAAGTAGGAAACCCTCTCATGGATCCAGAGCGCCTGGACGAACTGGGGCTGAATCCATGGGCGGACGACCTCACCGAGGATCGCTACCGCGACCTTTTCGGCGCCACCTGTGCGCATCCCTTCACCGGCATCGACTATGTGGCCTACTACCGGTCGCTGATCGAAGCCGAGGGGACCTCGTGCACCATCCTGTTTTCCAATCGGCCCCAGTCCATCCTGGGCCATGTCCGCGATGTCCTGGTGTGCGACATTCACACGCGGGCCCGGACCAAACGGATTTTGCACGACGCCGGCGCCGGCCGGGTCTACGGACTTGACGACATTTTGTCCGTGCCGGTGGATGGCAGCGGCTATCATCCGGAGTATGGACTGCTGGGCTCCAACAAGGCCACCGATGAGACCGTGAAGCTGTTTCCCCGCGATGGCCAATCGACCGTCGACCGTATCCAGGACCTGTTCCGCGAACGTACGGGCAAGACGGTCGAGGCCATGATCTACGGCGATGGCGCATTCAAGGATCCGGTGGGCAAGATCTGGGAGCTGGCCGATCCGGTCGTCTCCCCCGCCTTCACCGCGGGATTGGCCGGCACGCCCAACGAGCTGAAAATCAAGTACCTGGCCGACAATCAGTTTTCCAGCCTGACCGGCCAGGCCCTGCGCGATGCCGTGGTCCGGCAGATCCAGGCCAAGAAACCGAACCTGACCGGCGCCATGGAATCCCAGGGCACGACGCCCCGGCGGCTCACCGACCTGATCGGCTCCCTGTGCGATCTCATCTCCGGCAGCGGCGACAAAGGAACGCCGGTGGTCTATATCCAAGGCTACTTCGACACCCTCGCCAGCGATTGACCTCAAGGGCCCAGCCAGCGCAGGCCCAGGGGCAGGGTGTCGCCGGAGGCCTGCACTTGCTCGCGGGAATCCAGCTCCCCACCCTGTTCAACGAGCTCCAGCAGATGATCGGCGGCGTGGTGTTTCCTGAGCCATGGCATGACCTGGGCGCGGATGCCGTCATCCACGTCGCGGTAGCGGTCGCCGGTGCGTCGGACCATGAGCGCGACCTGGAACAGGTTTTCCGTTGAAGGGGACGAAGCCGCCAGCAACGCAGGAAGCCATTGGGCGACTTGTTCGGGTTCGATCACGCCCTGAAGGGAGCCATAGAATGGAACGCGGGAGGCCAGGCGGGCCAGGGCCCAGGACGCGGATCCGTGATCGCTGCCCCACCCCTTGCGGGCGATGCGGTCGCGGAGCCGTTCGCCAAGCGAGCGGCGAATATCAAGCGGGAGCCGCTCCAAACAGGCCAAGAGCCGCCAGATTTCGGCCGACTCGTGTCCCCCGCAACCGAATGTGCCGCGATGGGCCTTGAGGCGTCCCAGCAGCGGCTCGGCCAAGGCCAATTGGCGTCCGTCATCCAGTCCGCCGGCCACGCGCCGCCAGAGAATCCACCATTCGGCGCGGCACAATTCATTCCGGGGATTCTGGACGCCCTGGGAATAGAGTTTCCAGATCTCTTCGACGCGCCAATCATCCAGTACCCTCCCGAATCCCGGCCGCAGGCAAAAGCCGGCCAGGTTCAGCCAGCGAGACTCGTGGGCCGGGCTGGCGCGACGATCTTCGCGCCGTGCCATCAGATCCTCCCAGAGGCGACGAAGCAGTTGCGGGGGCCAGTCGGGGCGCGGAATCCCGGCGGCGCTTTCGAGCGCGCGCGGGAGGGTCGCCAGGGCTTCCGCAGAACCGGCCAACGCCGCGCGAATCGCATCGCCGCAGGCGGACACCACCGCTTCTTCGAGCGTGTCGCCTGCGCCGGCGGCCGCGGTCTCGCCATCTGGACGGCGTGCGCGCAGATCGAATTGCAGACGCCATTGACGCGGACCGCCCTGCTCCCGGCACCAGATTTCAAAGGTACCGATCTCGGTTGCGCGGCAGTACAGACCCACCGGCACCCTAGAGCGCACCGCTTTCTTGCCGGTTTGCAGAACGGTGCGCATGGGCGGCAGCGGAGTGACTTGGGCAGGATCGTATTCCAGCCGGTCCCCCGCCTGATCGGTCGTGCGCGTGGTGGATGCCACCAACTGGAACTCAACGGGCTGGCGCACCAACACTTCGAAGCGGGCCCCGGGGGTCTCGACGCCCTCGCCTTCTTCCAAGCCCGCGGGGGCCACGCAAACGACACCCCCCGAGCGCCCTTCCGCATTCGCCACCCCGACGTAATAGGCGCGCGGCAGGCCAGAATGGATCCTCGGGCCCTGCCCGCGGCGGACAAGGCCATAATGGGCCGCACCGCGGGCCACCGCCCGATCCAGGCGGGCATTCGCCAGCACCCGCGGCGGATGGCCGGTCGGACACCACGACGCCAACACCTCCATCAGACGGTTTCGCAATACCGGCGATTCAAAGAATCCGCCATTCAACAAAACGGCGTCCGGCATCCGCCCGGCCTGCCGCCGCAGGAAGTCGGCCAGATAGCGGGTGATGCCGGCATCGGCCGCATAGGGCAGGCCGAACTCCCGAAAGCCGGACCCGGTGCGGGACGGTTCGGCATCCGGCGGCACCATCGGCAGAAAGCCATCCACCAGCACGTCGATGGCTTCGGCGCGGGAGAGTTCGACCTGGACACTGCCGCCGACTATACGGCTTCCGCCGAACGGCAGCGACAGGATCATCGTCTCGGGCGCTTCCGCGCCCAGCAGCCGTTCCTTGGCCGCACAGCATTGCCGCACCAGCATGCCCCATTGCCGTGCATCCAGCTTGCGCCCCCCCGCCACCCGCGGCTCCAGATGATAGGCCAGGGCCAGATCCAGGTTGTCGCCGCCCAGGATCAAGTGGTCGCCGACGGCGATTCGCCGGAACGACACGCCGCGGTCTCCATCCGGAACGGTTTCGATCAAGGTCAAGTCGGTGGTCCCTCCGCCGATGTCGCAAACCAGGACAAGCTGGCCGGGCGGAATGGACCCGCTCCCCCCTTCGGGTTGTTCCGCCATCCAGGCATAGAATGCGGCCTGGGGTTCTTCGATCAAGAGGGCCTGCTCCAGGCCGGCGCGCGCGGCCGCCTCGGCGGTCAGTTCCCGCGCCACCTCATCGAACGATGCCGGAATCGTCACCACCACATCCTGGTGTTCGAGGGGATGGGACGGATGGGCGTGGTTCCAGGCCCCGCGCATGTGCGCCAGGAAGTGGACGGCGGCATCGACCGGGGAAAGGCGGTTCACCTCGGGGGCGCCATGCCAGGGCAGGATCGGCGCGGTACGGTCCACGCCCGCATGGCACAGCCAGGATTTGGCGGAGGCCACCAGGCGTCCCGGCATCGCCGCACCGCGCTCGCGGGCCCACCAGCCCGCCACGCGTGTTTGCCCGTCCGAACTCCACGGCAGATTGAACGCACCGGCCTTCACCTCGCCGGGGGCCGCTTCATACAGGAACGACGGCAGCGTATCGCGTGCCTCGGTGACGCCCGGCGCGACGACCTGCGGAATCCGAATATCCTCGATGCGCCCGGCCCCCTTCCGGTCGACAAACGCCATGGCGGACTGGGTGGTGCCCAAATCGATGCCCACCGCATAGCGCGGCGGACGGCTGGCGGATTCGCTCATGCGGCGATCAGGTCTCTGGATCCCGCACGCTGAATTCGAGCTTCCAGCGTTCATCCGAACCCGTGCTGACGCACCAGAGTTCAAAGACGCCCAGCTCGGTGATGCGCGATTCGAAGCGGACGGGGACATAGCCCTCTTCGCTTCCGGCGGCCGCCGGCAGGACCGTTTCCATGGAATCCGTTTCGACCAGATCGCCCTCCGGCCACTGTTCGATCAGGTCGCCGGGCCGATCATCCTTGCGCACCGGGGAACTGAAGAACCGGAACTGAGCCGGTTCACCCACGACCAGGCCGATTTCGCCGCCGGGCACCTGGGCCTCGGTGCCTTCCTCCATGCCATGAGGCACCACGCACAGAGCCCGCAGGGGGCGTTCGGCGCCCGGCACGGCGGGGCCGGACGACTCAATGCCGACGTAATACGCGCGGGCGGTGCCGCCACGAATGCGAATGCCGCCACTGACTTTCGTGCGCCCGTAGTGCGCGGCGCCCCGCGCCACGGCAAAATCGAGGTCCAGGCTGCCCTCCAGGACCGCCGGGGCGCCCTCTGCCCCAAACCAGTCGCGGAAGATGTCCCCCAGCCTCGACCGCAAGGCGTCCGCCTTGAAGACGCCGCCATTGAAGACGATATGGGTCGGGCGAACCGGCGCATCGCCCTCCGCGGCATGACGCGACAAAAACCGCGACAAGTGGCGCGTGATGGCCGCATCGGTTTCGAAGGGCAGGCCCAGTTCGCGGAATCCCGAGGCCCGGCGCGATGCCGGTTCCGCCCCCAGTTCGCACGCTGGCAGAAAGCCCTCCGACAGGGTCTCCAACACCTGGCGACGATGGAGATCAACGCTGACCGTTCCGCCGACCACGCGACGTCCCCGCCCCAGTACGGTCACCGGAAAGACTTCCGGACCGCCATCGGTCAGCAGCGATTCCTTGGCCAGACGGCACGAATGCCACAGGGCGACGGACTGCCAGGCATCCATCTCGATGCCCTTTTCCTGGAAAGCGGCCTTGGCCAGGTGGGCCAGGGCCAAGTCCATGTTGTCGCCGCCAACCAGGATGTGGTTGCCCACGGCGACGCGTGTCAGTTGCAGGTCGCCATCGGCCTCTTCCACTCGGATCAGCGTAAAATCGGTGGTGCCGCCGCCCACGTCGCAAACCAGCAGGACATCTCCCACGGCCAGCCGCCGCCGCCACGATTCGCCGGTGGTCGCCAGCCAGGCATAGAGCGCGGCTTGCGGCTCCTCCAGCAGAACCAACTCCTTGGGCAGTCCCGCCCGCCGGGCCGCTTCGCGGGTCAGGTCGCGCGCGCTGGCATCGAACGAGGCCGGTACGGTCAACGTGACCAACTGCTGCTTCAAGGGGGCCTCCGGGTGCGCGGCATTCCAGGCCTCGAGCAAATGCTCCAGGTAGCGCTGCGTGGCTTCGACCGGCGAAACCTTGGGCACGTCGTCCGGGGCGTTCCAGGGCAGAATGGGTTTGGAGCGGTCCACCCGGCTGTGGCACAGCCAGGATTTGGCCGCGGCGACAGTTCGGGTGGGGACGCTGGCGGCCTGGCGCCGCGCCCACTCCCCGACCGCCAGTTCACGGTCCGCGGCCCATGGCAAGTCGTGGTGCCCGCGCTCCGCCGGGGTTGCCAGATAGAGGAACGACGGCAGCATGGGAAGGTTTTCCACCGTGCCTGCCGCAGTCAGTTGCGGAATGGGCAGCAGTTCCACGGCGGCCGCCGGATCGTTCAACGCCACCGAGGCGATCACGCTGTTGGTGGTGCCCAGGTCAATACCAACGGAATAGGTTGCTTTCATCTTATGCTCCACAGGCGGCCCGTGGCTCGGGCCAGAACGTCACTATGAAATCGAATCGTCTGGACGACACGAAGATCGTCTCTCCACAGGCGAAAACCGGCCCATGGGACGGCAGACTGGAGGGCCGGGCTCCGTCCCGACCGTTTGGGCCGGAGTTTTGCATGAGGTTCAAGCGATTTGGACTTCCGCCGGGGCGACGACCAGGGCATCCTCTTCCCGTCCGGTCCATTCCGGGACGTCGCAGCGAGTCGCCAGCCAACCGTGATGGCACAGGGTACCGCGATAAGGGGGATTGCCGGAAACCGGCCCCGCCAGTTGAACCCGGGCGGGATTGCGGTTCGCCTCGACCGTTATCGTTTCACCCTCGGAACGATTCAGTACGGGTTGCAGGGCAAACATCCGGTCCAGAACCGCTCCGGCCTGCCGGTGAACCTCGCGGACCGCCGCGCCCACCTGGGCATCCGGATAGTCGCCGATCGGTTCCTTCAGAAAATCCACCAAACGCGCCTCACGCTGCAGGGCGGACAGCAGTCCAAGCGCACCGTGACGGGTGCCGGGGCTCCGGACCGTTGCCTGCGGTGTCGCCGCGGATTGCGGTCCTGCGGCCACAAGTTGTGCGAATTGAGCGTCGCGCAACACACGAAAAAAGGCCTGAAACGCTTGAAATAGTCTTCTCATCCTTCAACACCTCCATCGAATAAAACGTTTTACCTGCCCATGTATACCACATCTCCCGCATGAAGCAACGGAATAGATTCGAGCGGGCCCCACCACCTGGTGCGGTGAGGAAGTCACCGGTTGCCCCCCGCCTTCGCCGAGGCTACGGCGCGCGAGCCCGCGACGCAAGACCGTGGGGCGGCTGGCCCCACAGGCACTCAGGTTGGGGTGCGGCCGCGGATGGCCCGACCGAGGGTGACGGGGTCCGAATAGGCAATGGCGCTTCCCGCCGGGATTCCCAGCGCCAGGCGACTGATCACCAGGTCGGGCAGCTTTTGGGCGAGAACGTGGCGAAGGTATGCCGCGGTCGATTCGCTCTCCACATCGCTGTTCAGCGCCAGCAGCACTTCCCTGGCCTTGGCCGCGCGCTCCAAGAGGGCTGGAAGTCGCAGCGAGCCGATCCCCTCCCCGCGCATGGGCGACAGCTTGCCCATCAGCGCGAAATAGTGTCCGTGGTATTCCCCGCTTCGCTCCAGCAGGGCGATGTCGGCCGGATCCTCGACCACGCACAGGATGGCGGCATCGCGCCGGGGATCCGAGCACAGCCGACACGGGTTTTCCTGACGGGCCGTAACGCTGCCGCACAGTCGACAGGCCTCTAACTGCGCCCGGGCATCCTCGATGGCCGCCGACAAATCCCGGGCCATCGTGGAAGGATTCCGGGCCAGATGAACGGCGAGACGCTCGGCCGAACGCCGACCCAATCCCGGCAGCTTCGCCAGGGTCTCGGTCAAGTGTGCAAGGGGATCCATCTCGGGCCAGGTTCAGGGGCGTTTGCCGCCATCCACGCTCGCGCGGCCTACAGGCCCAGTCCCGGCGGGAGGCCCATGCCGGCGGTCACCTTTTGCATTTCCGCCGCGGCGGTCAGCTTGGCCGCCTCCTGCGCGCCCTGGACCGCCGTCAGCACCAGGTCTTCGAGCATTTCCACATCGGCGGGGTCGACCACCTTGGGATCGATGCGAATGGCGCGAACGGTTCCTTCGCCACCGATCGAAACCGTGACCGCGCCACCGCCGCTCTGGTGTTCCAGCGTCATGGACGCCAGATCCTCCTGAACCTTGGCCATGTTCTTCTGCATGCTCGCGGCCTGCTTCATCATCTTCATCATGTTCATCGTTTCGAATCCTTTCCGATGGTTTATTCGCGGATGTCCAGCAGCTCGGCCTCGAAAACCTCCATGGTTTTCTTGACCGCCGGATCATTGGCCAATCGGTTTTTCGGGGGCGATTTTTTGGCCGGAGGAGGCGGTGCGGCCGGGGCCTCGGCGGGGGGGGCGCTGGCCACCGGCACCTTGGGCCGATCTTCGATGACGTAGCGAACCCCGACGGTGCGGCGCAGCTCATGGGTCAGGGCGTGCTCGATGGCCTGCTGCGCCCGGGGCGTTTGGACCCGCTTCAGATGCTCGCTGAATTCCGGGTCGAACCCCAGGACGACATGATCGCCCTCCATGCGGAGCGGTTCCGCCTCCTTCAGGTAGGGCGCCGCCAACTGGGCGGTTTCGGAGACTTCATTCAGGATGGCCGACCAGCGCTGTTTCAGGTGGGCCAGATCACCACCTTCACCCGGAGGGCTTCGCAGGGGCTTGGGCGCCTTGGCCGGGCGCGCCGGGGAAGTGGATTCAACGGCGGATGGCGCCGACGCACCCCCATCCGCCGATGTCGCCTCCAGCCGGGCGATCAACTCGTCAATACTGACCACACGGGCGGCTCGCGAGCATTTGAGCAACGCCACTTCCACCACGGTCCGCAGGGAGAGCGCGAACCGCGACTGGTTGGCCGCTTCGGTCAGGATCTCCACCACGCGCAGCAGCTTTTCGCTGTCGGTCAGCGTGGCTTGGGCCCGCAAGCCCTCCACCTGCGCTTCGGTCAAATCGAATGTTCCCGCTAATTCCGGCGCGTGCAGCCAAACCAGGACATGGCGGAAGTGGCCGAGCAGTTCCTGCACGAGCCGCTGAAGATCCCGTCCGCCCGCATCCAGCTCGGCGACGATCTTCAAGACCTCCGCCGAATTCCCCTGGAGCACGGCCGTGGCCAGCCGATCGATGGTGGTCCACGCCACCAGGCCGAAGACATCCAGCACATCGGCTTCCTCGACCGTCTCACCCCGGAAGGACACGATCTGGTCGAGCGCGGATTCCGCATCCCGCAAGGCCCCCTCGGCGCCGCGGGCGATCGCCAGCAGGGCCGCCGGGCTGACCGTCCACTTCTCGGCCGCCACGATCTCCTCCAGGCGCCCGACCATCTCCTTGAGCCCGATCCGCCGCAAATCGAAGCGCTGGCAGCGCGACAAAATGGTGGCCGGCACCTTGTGGACATCGGTCGTCGCCAGCAGGAACTTGACGTGGGCCGGCGGTTCCTCGAGCGTCTTGAGCAGGGCATTGAAGGCGCCGGTGCTCAACATGTGGACTTCGTCGATGATGTAGACCTTGAACGGCCCGCGCGCGGGGGCGTAGCGCACGTTGTCGCGCAGCTCGCGTACATGGTCGACCTGGGTGTTGGAGGCCGCATCGATCTCGATCACATCGAGGCTGTTGCCGGCGACAATCTCGCGGCAGGAGTCGCACTGGTCGCACGGGTCGGATTTCTTGCCGCGCTTCTGGCAGTTCAACGCCTTGGCCAGCAGCCGGGCGGTGGTGGTCTTGCCGGTGCCCCGGGGACCCACGAACAGATAGGCATGCGCCACCCGCCCGGACTGGATCGCGCGGGACAGCGTTTGGATGACGTGCGACTGGCCGACCACGTCCTGGAATTGCTGCGGGCGCCATTTTCGCGCCAATACTTCATACGCCATGCGGTTTCTCCCAATGACTTGCCGGCCGCGCTCCGGCCGAGCCGGCCGTCACGGGCCAGGATTCCCACGGCACCCGGAACGACGACCATACCGTTGCTGCCTTCCGGCCCTGGCGGGGTTTTGGCCGCATCCGTCGCATGGGGCCCAACCCGTGACAACCGGCCCGGGCGGCACCCAGCTACCGGCCATCCCGGTCGCCCCGGCAAGCCTCGCACACCCTATCCCCCACCCGGGCCAATGGCAATTCTTTTTGACCCGTCCGCCCCTCCGAACGAAACCCCCCCCCGCCGCAATAACGGCGGGGGGGGGGTGAACACCGAATCGGTTCGGTGATCAGAGAATCGGCCGGATATGGGCCCGGATCACCATCCGGCGGGGGCTTCCCACCTCATCGGTGTGGATGATCGCCGTGCCATTGACGATGGTGTAGAGGGTTTCCGGAATCGGAGCGAAGTCGAATCCATCGCGGTCCGCCGCCAGCGCCAGGTCGGCCCACTCCAGGCTGCTGAAGGTATGATCCGCCGGCGCCGTGAAGGACATCCCGCGAGTGGCGGGGTCGTAGACGAGATAGACGATGCCGGGCTCCTCTTCGCGAGGACGCACGACAAATTCGGCCATGGCTCCGCTGACGGGATCCCATGCCTCGATGGTGGCGTCGCCCTGATCGAGGGCGAGAACCTCCGCCATGAAGCTGACCGTATCTTCGCCCACGACGAACGTGACGGAAGGCGGCACCCACAGGGTCGCCGGATTGTCGCTGGTGAGGGTGATTTCATCTTCCACCGCACCCACGCGGCGCAGGGTATACTCGTACATGCCAGTTGCGGTGACGTCCCAAACGCCGGCGATGAACTCGAGGGCCGGGTCCGGATCGTCGGCTTCGGTCAGCCACATGCGGTTGAAGTAGAAGTTCTCCGCATCGCCGGTGCCGCCGTTCCAGTTGTAGAACTCGATCGTGTCGATCGTGCCGGGCAGGACCACGTCTTCCACCCAGACCCACTCTCCGCCGGCCCGCTGGAAGCCGAAATCGAACGTGTTGGGAGCCGTGCAAACCGCCTGGACGGTGCCCTTGAACCCGCCTTCGATGTACCCATCCCAAACCACCGTGATGGTGTCATCGTCACCATCGAGCTTGTACGACCAGGTGTTGTTGCCCGAGTTGAACAGCTCGAAGCGCTCGTAGAAGGCATCTTCCCAACTGCCCCACAGCCGGAAGCCCTTGGCGCCGCTGCTCCAGTCGTAGCCCACATCCACGGAGAAAACCTGGCCGGGCAGCATCGGACCGGGGAAGCTGCGGAACAATTTAACCTCCGGGCGAGGGTCCGGATCGCTGTCAAAGTAATTGGCGTACAACCCAAAGGCCACGCCAGCCTCGTTGATGGCGACGATCGCGGATTCCCCGATGAAGACGCCGCGGAAGGAGTTCTCAATCTCCGGACTGAGTTCCACGGTCCAATCGGAGAAACCGGTGACATGCACCGGGGTCGGGGTCCACTCTCCGCCGTCATAGAGCGAGGCGTCGTCATAGGCGACGAAGACCGGCGGATCCAGCACCGAAACCGGCCACGGATCGGCATTGGCGTCATCATTCTGGGCGCCGATGGTCGCCATGCCTTCGGAGAGGGCTTGGGCCTGGAAGGTGGCGGTGTCCTCTTCGAAGCCAAACGTCACGGTGGCGGGAACCTGCAGGACGGCGTCGTCCGTGCTGGACAAGTTCACCACATCGCCGACGGGCCCGTACCGCACCACGGTAAAGGTGGGCGACGAGCCGGTCCACACCATCTGCGGGCCAAAGACCTCCAAGGCGGGCGGCTCGACGGAGGCATTGAATTGGGCAAAGATCCCGTTGGCCGGATCGGTGGCGGTCAGGGTGGTGGCGCCGAAACCGACGGCCGTGGCCTGGAAGGTCGTTTCGACGTCGTCACCGGCAAAGGTGGCTGTGGCGGGAACGGTCATGACGCCCGGATCGGAGCTGCTCAAGTTGACCGTGCCGCTGATGTTGTAGACCCGGCGGAGGGTATAATTCACGGGGCCCATGACATAGACCTGCCAGGGACCATCGATCTCCATGCCCGGCATGCGCATCGTGTATTCGGCCATGTCGCCGCTGACGGGATCCTCCGCCGTGATGGTGACATCGCCGTTTTCCAGGGAAACAATCGTCACGTTGAAGGTCGCCTCGTCTTCGCCGGCGGCGAAGGTGACCGTGGCCGGCACCGTGGCGGCGAGAAGATTGTCGCTGTCGAGGTTGATCACGTCGCCGATGCCGGGATCGCTGCGCGTGACGGTGAATTCGTAGTCACCCGTCGTCGCCGGGTTCCACGTGCCGGAGAGATCGAGGCCGCCGGCCGGCTCTTCGTTGTTGAAATAGACCGTATCCAGCACCTGGGGCACGCCGTCTTCGCCCATGATAAACGAGCGGTTGGGGTCGTCTTCCCAATTCTCTTCACCGCTATCATAAAAAAACTTGTACTCCACCGCCGAGTCTTCCGGAGCCGTGACGGAAATCGTGGCGGAATAGATCGTCGTGGCGCCTTCGCGGGCCAGCGCCGTGGTGCCCCAGTCGTTGAAATCACCGCGCACGTCCACGCCCATCGTGTCCGGATTGAACTGGCCGGCCGCAATCCGCACGCCCATGTTCACGGAGAAGGTCACGTCGGCGGTGACTTCCGGGCCCACGGGACCTTGGTTGTTGAAGTACACCGTATCCAAGACATTGGGCACGCCATCTTCGCCCATGACAAAGGTGCGGTCATCGCCGGATTCATACCCGTCATCTGGTACAGGAAAACCAACGATATAGAATTTGTGGGGCACGGCCGAGCCTTCGGGAGCCGTCACCGAAAGGGTCGCGGAATAGACCGTCGTTTCTCCCACTTGGGTCAGCGCGGTTCCACCCCAGCCGTTGAATGGCCCGCGGATCTGGACTTCGCCGGTACCCTGATCGAAGTTGCCCAGGTCGATCTGAACGGCCATGTTCACGGAGAACGTGACATCGGCGGTGACTTCATCCCCCAGCGGGCCCTGGTTGTCGAAATAAACCGTATCGAGCACTTGGGGCTCACCGGCCGGACCCAGTTGGAAGCTGCGATCGGGAATGGCGTTTTCCCAATTGTCAGGCCCGTTGAAGTAGAACTTGTAATTCACCGGATCGCCTTCGTCGCCTTCGATGGCAACGGTTTCGGCATAGACGGTGGTTGCGCCGACGCGGGACAGAGCCGTCTGGCCCCAGCCGTTGAATCCCCCGCGTACGTCCACTCCCATGGTGTCGGGGTCGAAGTTGTTCAAGTCGATCTGCACGGCCATATCCACCGAGAAGGTGACGTCGCGAATCTGCCCGTATGCCGCCCCGGTGAGCGCCAGCGCTCCGATCAAAAAACCACTCAACCACTTAGCTTTCATTCGATGCTCCTTGCTTAGGTGTATTTTTAAATGGTCCAAACCCCGTCGAATGCCCGGCAGATTGCCCGATTTACAGGAGCAGTGCAACTGTTTAATCTCAATTTTTACTGGATATCACGATATCGCGATATCGCAACGATCTATCGCGGTAATGGCAATCCATAGGAGATTCTTGCAAAACGAACCTGGACGACACGGAGGTCGTCCCTCCAGCAGCGAAGAGAGGCTGCGTGGGTGGTTTTCTGGAGGGCCGGGCTCCGTCCCGGCCGTGTATTTCGGAGTTTTGCAAGATCCTGAATGGATCAGGAAATATTTGAGCTTTATTTGTCCGGCGCCTAATGGTTCAATCATCGTTCCAATTTGTTACGTTCGTTCAAAGGAGCATGGGCATGGCGAGCATTTTCAAGGCATACGACATCCGCGGCATTTACGGAGAGACGCTGACCGACGACATGGCGTTCCGGATCGGCCGGGCCATTCATTCGTTTCTGGGTTGCAAGAAAGTGGTGGTGGGCCGCGACATGCGTCCGCACTCCAAGGCCTTGTTCGATGCCCTGGCCCGGGGATTGACCCTGCAGGGCGCCGATGTGATCGACCTGGGCCTGTGCTCCACCCCCATGTCGTACTATGCCAACAAGCTGCTCAGCGCGGATGCCTCGGTCATGATTACCGCCTCGCACAATCCGGGGCCCTGGAACGGATTCAAGATCTGCCGGGCGAACGCCACGCCGCTCTCGGGTGCCACCGGCATTCTCGATATTGAACGAATCGTGAAAGTGGAAGACTTCGCCCCCCCCGCCCCGGCCAGGGGCGCCATTTCCACGTTCGACATCGTTCCCGCGTATGCGGAGCACTTTCGCGAATTCGCCGAGATCCGGCGCCCTTTGAACGTCCTTATCGATTACGCCAACGCCATGGGGAT
>CAYNSH010000006.1:0-69291 GCA_964399775.1 uncultured Verrucomicrobiota bacterium | reverse complement strand
CGCGCCTCAGGCGCATTCACCCTGCCAAAGGCGCATTTACTTTGTCCATTGACCATTAAAAAATGGGTAACCCCTCATGCCTCCCCCCCCCTTTCCGCAGGACCACCAAGATCCAGAATCTCCGCCCGGCCTTGAACGGGGCTGAAATCCCATTTCACGCCAAGACGCAAAGACGCCAAGATCGATCCACATTGGGAACCGATGGATCATGGGTTCTCATCCTCCTTTGCGTCTTCGCGTCTTGGCGCGAGTTGGCCTGCTCCCGGCTGTTCCCTTGTCCATTGGATATTGGACATTGAATATTGGATATTGAGTCTCCTCCCCGCCGCCTCGACCAGGTTTGAAATTCGAGTTCACGCCCCCTCTTCCCGCGATCAATCCGGGCGGTTGCCCCGGACCCGGTAGACTTCGACGGTGGTTCCCGGAATATAGTGCTGCACGTTCTCCGCCGTGCCGGTGTAGGTCGCCTGCCATTCCCAATCGGGCGTGGTCAGCGATCGGGTGCGTTCCACGTCATAGACGTAGCCCGGCTCGCCATAGAATCCAAAGGCGGGCGTCTCCGAATCCTGCGCCACTTCGAGCCGGGCCGGGCGCGGCGCGGCCGGGACCGAATAGAGCCATGTTTCGTTCCGGGCGGTGTGATCCTGATCCATCCCGCCGAACACAACGGCTTCCACGCTCGTGGTCGTTCGCGGCAGCACGGCCACAGCGGGCATCGTCGTGGGCCGCGGCATCTGCTCGACCCGCGTGGTGGTCGAGCCGCCATACGCCCTCCAACGCGGCCGGAATTCATACGTTTCCGTGTTGTGGTTGTAGTTCGTGTCGTAGCCGCCGAACGCCACGATCTTCTCCCGCCCTTCTTCCGCCGGCACCACGAAGGAGGAGGCATAGCCATTCAAGGGCGGCCCGTTGTCATCCCACGTCCACTCGTCGTCGGCGATGGAATACCCATAAACCCGCCCGCCGCCCGTGCCCGCGGCCACCACATCCGTGGTGCCGATCAAGTGGGAAAATCCGCCGGACCAGTTATGCGGCATCGAAACCACCTGCCGCCATTCGCCCGTGCCCCGGTGGGCAATCCAGACATCCTTCTGAACGCCCTCCGCGCTTTGCCCGCCGAAGAACATCACATCCCCGTTCGGCAGCGGCACCGCCGCATGGTGCGCCCGGGCCGTCATCCCCGTCGTGTCGCCGACATGGCGCCAGGGTTCGACGGCCGGCGGCGGAGCCGGATCGAACTCCCACAGGTCCGAGAGGAACGAGCCGCCCGCCGCGACGCCGCCCATGACGTACAGCCGGCCATTCATCCCCCAGGCCGCATGGTTCCGGCGCGGGGGTGGACGAACCGTCAAATCGTCCAACCTCCCCCACTCGTCGTCCCAATAGACATGCAGGTCGTTCCGCATCTCGAGCGTTTGGGTCAAGCCCCCGAACAGGTACACCTTGCCGTCGTCCAGCGCCGTCAGCGAATGGCCCATCCGTGCTTCGGGCGGATCGGCCGAAAACACCTCCCACCACTCGCCCGCGTTCGCCGCCGTCAACATTGCCAGGGCCACCACACCGATGGCAATCCATCCGGGCATTTTCATCGCACCGCCTCCTGTTGAAGCCTCCCTAAAACATGCCATGGCCTGCATGGGCGCACAAGGCCGTTTTGGATTAAAAATGGGTTAACCCTGATGCCTCCACCCCCTGTCCGCAGGACCGCCAATATCCCCGTCTCCGCTCGGGCCTCGACCGGGGCTGAAATCAATTCTCAGGTGGATGGACGTAGCGAACGGTGCGGAACCCGATCAAACTGGTGGCGGTGTTAGGGGGAAAACCCAAACGAGCTCCGACCCGGGCCCAAGAGGCTTCATAATGCCAATTTCCGCCGCGCACGATGCGCGACCCGTAATCGGAGCCGGGCAGCCAGTTCCAGCACCACTCCTGGACGTTGCCGGCTATGTCGTACAGCCCGTACCCGTTGGGCGCAAACGCATCGCCCGGATTCGTGAAGGGTGAGGGCTCTACCTCGTAATCCGGATGATAGTCCCGCGTCGGGCTCGTGTCGTAGGGAAGGTCAATAACGCTATAGTAATTGGCCCGGGCATGCTGAATGTCGTCGGTGTCCGCCCACGGAAAGCGGCGGCCCACGGCCCCGCCCCGGGCCGCGTAGTGCCGTTCCACGTCCGTCGGCAGCCGGAACCCCCGGGAAGTGGTTTTAAAGAATATCTCAGGAACCGTTCCGGTTTTATACACCTGGGTAAATCCCGCATCGGTGTAATAGACCGGATCGCCAGCAATCTGTTCGGTCCGCGCGTTGCACCACTTGACGGCATCATTCCAGCTAATGGTATGCACCGGGTGGTCCGCCTCCCGGCCATATCCGGGGTTGTCGAACTGATATCCGTGGTCAAGAGCCCATAGCATCGTGTTTTCCCACTGGGCCCGGGTCACGGCATACTGGTCCATGAAGAAGCTCAGCACCGTGAGGCTGTAGGCCCCGAAATCCGGGTCCGTCCCGGTGTTGGTCCCGCCGGGCACCAGCACCATGCCGACCGGCGCAGGCGGCACGGGGAGGGATAAGTTGATCCGGAAAAACATCTTCTCCACATCCATCGGGATATCCGTGTAGTAACCCCCTTCGCCCGACACATAAATATCGGTGGGCAGCGTCGCCCAATCTTCGTCGGCCAGATCCTCCACGGCCTGCACCTTGTATTCGACCGATCCGGAATGCTCCGGCCATTCGTTGAAGGTCAAGCGCCCCCCGGATTCGAGGCGGATTCGCCTGACCTCATCGGCCGGCGCGTGCAGCGCCAACGCCAGAAGAACCCCCACCCAACCGATCCATCTTGTTTTTGCCATGACGCCAGTCCTCCTTGAATCGCCATTCTCATGAACCACATCAGGATTCCGGGCTCGTCTCTCCCGGTACGCTTGAGTTTGCTGACTTCCGCCGGGACCGGCAAGAACTATTGATAAATAATTTCGCCAAATATTTTTGGCTCACCCCAGCTCGAAACTGGTCACCCCGTAGATGCGCGAGACGTCCAGTTCCGGCGTCCCGTTCATGTACATGCGGGCCGTGCCGAAGCATGGCTTCATCCCCAGCGATTCCACCAGCGCCACGCCATCCCGGTTCACTTCCGGAACATCCAGATAGACCGGCGCGCCCGGCTCCACGTCCACCAGCAAACCCCGCACCAACGCCCGGGCCACGTCGCCGCCGTCCGCGAACAGCGGTCCGATCTTCCAGCCCGACACGCACCGCCGCCGCATGCCCCAGCCCGCCAGCTCGCCGCGGACGAACACCATCCGCGCGACCGCTTCCGGCATCGCCAGCCACCGCGCAAGGAACGCCTCGCGCCGGCACGGGAACAAGCCCGCGTCAAAGGCCAACACGGCCGGCCACATCGCCGGCTCGAAGGGCTTCGCCGCGATCCCGTTGGCTTCCGGCAACGGCCCGCCCAGCCATTCGTAGCGCAGATTCCGATAGGCCAGTTTGAACCCCCACGTCTCATAGTTGGCCACCTTCGCGAACACACCGTCCTGCCCAATCACCCGCCCGTCGAGATACTCCAGCGCCCGCCGCCCCAGATCGATTCCCACCCGCCCGCCGCGATGCTCCGGCACCACCACGAAAAACCCGATGAACCCGAAATGCGCGTCGTACGCCACCGCCGACACGCACCCCGCGATCCGCCCCGCGTCGTCCACCGCCTTGAACCAGCCCGACGGATCGGCCGCGTAAAACACCGCCATGTCGTGGAGGCCCGGATTCCACCCCTCCCGCCGCGCCTGCTCCGCGCAGAAGTCCAAGTCTTCGATCTGCAGTTGGTCGATTCGCATCTTCATCGCGCCCTCGCTTTTCCGCATCATGCCGGTTTCCACTCCCCCGCGCAAGAACCCGGATGGCTTGTTCCTGTAATGTACCCTTGGCGTCTTCGCGTCTTGGCGTGAGCTTGCCTGCTCCAGGCCGCTCCCCTTGGAAATTGAATATTCCTTGTTGAATATTGAATATTGAGCCCCCCGGTTCTTCATGAAACACTTCCCCCATGCCCGCCGAGACCCCCATCTTCCACCGCTACGTCCGCGACGAGGCGCACTATTCGCAGGTCCTCCTCCGCGCGCGGGAGGTGGAGAAAACGCTCTGGATCGGCACGGCGGACCTCAAGGATGTCTTCGTGATGCGCGGGAAAACCGCCCGCCCGTTCCTCGGGGAGCTGGCCGACCTGATCCAGCGGGGCGTCAGCGTCCGCCTGATCCATGCCAAAGAGCCCGGGCCGAATTTCCGGAAGGATTTCGACCGCTACCCCGTCCTGGTCGAAGGCCTCGAGCGCGTGCTTTGCCCGCGCGTCCATTTTAAGCTGCTGATCTTCGACCTGCGCGAGGCCTACATCGGCTCCGCCAACCTCACCGGCGCGGGCATCGGCATGAAAAGCGACGGCAAACGCAACTTCGAGGCCGGTCTCTGGACCAACGACCCCGGGCTGATCGCCGCCGCCATCGCCCAGTTCGATTCCGTTTGGATCGGCGAGCCCTGCGACACCTGCCGCCGAAAGGCGCATTGCGGCGATGCCGTCCGCTAAAAAGGGGTCAGTCCGCCTATTTAGTGATTTTGCGCCTCAGTCTCCAAAGACGGCCATCCCTGGCTTGCTCCACCGCATGGATATAATCGGCCAAGTTCGAAGTGGATCCCATTTTAAGCCGGCGCGCAATCCATTCCGTTCGAACACTCGTCTTTTTGCGCAGATGCCATGCTATCGCCTTTTTTCGGTCATCGCTTTTTTTCAGTTCCGACAGTATGGCCTCGTCGAGACCACAGATGGCCAGATCTCTTTGGATGATGGTTTCCGCCTCGATCTCATCGTGAAGCCGAATTTCCTCCCCCATGAACGAGTCTCGCCGCTTGCCGTCCATGACCACGCCGATCGAATTCTGCACTTTCATGCGGAATTCCTCGGACCCGAAGGCCCAGCCTCGGCGGATGTTTCGCCACTGTTCATCGATGTTCTTTGGGTTTGCGCTATGTAGAATATCCAGAACCCGCCGATTCAAATAGCTGACATACCGGCGACGTCCAAATTCATCGTCCGAGAGGCCATAAGAGCCCAGCACCCGCCCTACTTTTAAAAACGAAGGGCGCTTTTCGGGGCGCACATAGGCGGGCGCACTGCTCCATTCGTAGTCGGCAATATTTCCCGACTCCAAGTCGAACGCCTGCGCCCGCGCCGGATTGAGGTGGACATAATCGGCAACCGTCTTGAAGTAATTTCCCTGATCGACAGGCAAGGCCTTATATCGCCCCTGGAACAAATGTCCGCAGACTTTGTGCCGGATATTGAACCGTTGCGTGTAGGTTCCTTGGAACCAGCGCATGCCATCAACCAAATTGGGCTCCGGCGTTTCCAGCAAAAGGTGGTAATGGTTTCCCATCAGCACATAGGCGTGAACGATCCAGCCGGTTCTTTCGGCAACCTCACCCAGCGTAAACAGGAACCGCTCGCAGTCCATGCCGTCCCAAAAGATCAATTCCTTCCGATTTCCGCGACACATCACATGATAGGTCGCACCCGCGAATTCAACCCTGGGTTTTCTGGCCATGCATCGCAGTCGAACATGAATCGTGGCAACATTCAATCAAAATAGCGAATTAGGCGGACTGACCCCTTTAAATGAATTGCACCGGCGGGGATGAATTATTTATTTTCGACAGATGTTCTCGAAGGCACGTGTTCTTAGCTTGTTGGCCAGGTTGGGATTGGCCTTGGGCATTCCACTGCTTTTGCTGGGCGCCGCGGAGTTGGTGCTTCGGTTCGCTGGCGGCGGCTTTCCAACCACCCTATGGGTGCCTGATCGCATCGGAGAACGCGCCGTCTGGCGTGAAAATGACTTTTACACCTATCGTTATTTCCCCCCGCCCATGGCGCGCGTCTCGTGCATCGCCCACGTGGACCGACCCAAGCCCGCAGACGCCGTGCGCATTGTGGTCTTGGGCGAGTCGGCCGCCTTGGGCGATCCCATGTCCGATTTCGGCCCGCCGCGTATGTTGCAATCGATTCTCCGGCACCGCTATCCCGGTCGCCGCATCGAAGTCATCAACGGCGCCATCACCGCCATCAACAGCCACGTCATTCGCGAAATCGCCCGCGAGTTGTCCGGCCTCGAACCAGATGCCGTTATCCTCTATATCGGCAACAACGAGGTCATCGGTCCCTATGGGCCGGGCACCGTCTTTTCCGGGTTCTTCTCCAACGACGCCTGGGTGCGGGCGTCGGTTTGGGCCAGCCGGTTCCGGCTTCTGCAACTGGCCCGCTTCGCCGCCTCCGTCGTTCTGGAAGGCCGGATGCGGACGGAGTTTGACGGTTTGGACATGTTCAGCCAGAATCCCGTCGCGGCGGATGATCCGCGGCTCAACATCGTCTACCGCCGGTTCGACCGCAATCTGCGAGCCATCGTGCGTTCCGTGCACCGGGCCCGCGCGCAGGCGGTCCTCTGCACCGTGGCCGTCAACCGGCGCGATTTCCCGCCCGTCCTTTCTCGGAACAACCCGGGCCTGACAGCCAAAGAACTGGAAACCTGGGAGGAGGCATTTCAGAAGGGCCGCACCGGGGTGGAGCAGGAGGATTGGGGCCGGGCCCTCACGCATTTCGAACGCGCGGCCGAACTGGATCCGGCGCACGCCGAACTGGCTTGGCTCACCGCCATGTGCGTGGACCAGGCGGGCCAGCCCGGCGCGGCGGACCGGCTCTACGACCTGGCTTGCGAGCAGGATGCCTTTCGTTTCCGCGCGGATGCCGCACTGAACCGCATCGTCAAGGAAATCGCGGCAAGTCAAACGGATCGGCTGGTCTTTGTGGATGTCGATGCGCACTTTCGCGGGGATTCAGCGCCATCCGATGCCGACCTGTTCATGGACCATGTCCACTTCACGCTGGAGGGGTCGTATGATCTCGCATGCCTTTGGGCGGATTCGCTGGAGACACTTGCGGCGTTCCAGGACCGGTTGCCGGCGCCTCCGCCCTCCTTTGACGAGGTGAAGGATCAACTGCTCATCACGCCATACATTGAAATGGATTTCTCCCGGCGAATTCTGACCCGCCACAGCCAGCCGCCCTTCACCAGCCAATGGGGCCATTCCAACCGCATGCAGCGTCTCCTGCAACGGCACGCCGAACTGGAGGCGGCGGCATGGGGCATGGATCTTGACGCCACGCGGCGTGCCTATGAGTTCCGCATGGCATCCTCCCCCGACGATCCGTTTCTGCCGCTGCATTGGGGACGGCAGTTGTTGGAAATGAACCGGACCCGCGAAGCGGAAGAGGTGGTGCGCCGGGCCATGCAACGCGCGCCCCACCGGATCAGCGTCCGCTTGCCGATGGCCCGACTCTTGGCCGCCACCGGACACCCGGACGACGCCGCCCAGGTGCTGCTGGCCGGCCGCCGCAAGCATGGCTATGCCGCCGCGGGCGGCACCTTCCAGATTGTGTCCACCCTGCTTTCCAACGGACAGACCGATGAAGCCCTGTCCTTTGCCCAATCGGTTCTGTTGCGAATCCGGCGGTTGGACTACCGCTGGCGGGTGCGGCGCGCGGTGGCGCAACTGCGCTATCTGGCCGAGCAGAAGACGACGGCCATGGATTTGATGAACCGGGGGCGGCTGCCCGATGCCATTCCGGTCTGGCAAAAACTAATGAAGATTCGCAATGACATGCCCGAACCGCTGTTCTGGCTGGGCGCCTGGCATACCCTTCGCCGGGAATTCCATTTTTCGGAACCCTTGCTGACCGCCGCCGGTCAACGCTGGAACCGGGCGCGCCACGCCTATCACCTCGGCCTGCTGCGGGCCGCCATGGGTCAAACCGAAGAAGCGCGCATCCAGTTGCGGATCGCCGCCGATTGGGCTCATGACGATCTCGAACTAGTTGGCAGCCTGGCCTGGGTGTTTCAGTTCCATCCCAACGAAGCCCTTCGCGATCCCGACCGCGCCCGGCCGCTTCTCCAACGGGCGCAAGAATCCGAACGAATTCCCTCCCTTCCTCCAAGGGGTTCGTGGTTGCTGCGGGAAAGCCGGTTGCCATAAGACCCCCATCCTATGACATGGCCGCAATCAGGCCCATCCCGCAAATGGCTGTGTATGACGGACCACAGCCATTCCATTCCCGAGCTCAGCGGATCGAGCGGACGGTGCGGAAGCCCAGCGCCTGATGGGCAAGGGTCGGGTTCTGCATGCCGCGAAAGGCGCAACGCTTGAAGGACGGATCCGTGTCCGTCAGGAAGATAAACGGAATCGGCTGCCAGCCGCCGCCGCGCACGATCCGGCCGGCAACGCCCGGCGGCGGCATGTAGATGTCGTGGCGGTTTTCGAACGGCTCGCCCATGGGATCCGGCAGGGAAGCCTCGGGCTTGCCGTACCAGTTCGTGCCCGCCCAGTCGTAACACCACTCGTACACGTTGCCCGCCATGTCGTAGAGCCCGTAGGCGTTGGCCATGTCCTGCGTGGCGCCCCAGTCCGCTCCGCGTTTCACATAGATCCAGGAATTCGTGGAGCCCGGCGAGAAGGTGATCTGCTGGTTGCCGTTGTAATAGCCCACCGGCGTGGTTCCGTAGGGTGGAAGGGACAGATGGGTCTTGTTGAACCACGGGTGCGCCGGGTGATGCGCCAGGCCGTCTTGTAAAAACCGGAAGTCCATGTAGTTCGCCTTCACCGGATCAATGCTCCACATGTAGTCGTTGGTCCCCTGCACGGAATCGTCCGGCCACGGGAAATGGGTGCCGGGCACGCCGCCGCGGGCCGCCTTCTCCCATTCGGCTTCGGTCGGCAGCCGGTAGCCGGAATTGGTCAGGGTCATGCTCCAGTTCGTCGGTCCGAAATCCACCGCCCGCGGCAGCCCCTCCATGTCGCTGCGGTAATTGCCGTAGGCCATCGCCCCGAACCAGGTCACGTTCAGCGCCGGGAAGTTCGTCCGTTCCATGTCGTGCAAGAAGAAGGATCCACCCGCATATCCCACATCCGCCCAGTTCCAGTTCACGTCGAACAGGCGGCGGGGCGTCCCCTCCGTGTTCATCACGCGGTGGTTCAGGTTGGTCAGAACATTGGTCACGCCGCCCGTCACGTTGGTCCAGACCACGTCCACCAGCGTCACCAGACCCTGATCGAGCGCCCAGTTGTAGACCTCCAGAAAGGGTTCGTAGGAGACCTCGAAGCGATCCATCAGAAACGGGCTCACCGGCACGGTATGCACCGGCAGCTCGCGCGGCCAGCCCTCGCCGGGCGGCGGCAGATGGCCGAAGGGATTGCCCATCGCAAAGTCGCCGGCGGGGATCAGCGCCATCGGATGGCGGGTCCGCGGAAACGCCGACGTCACCGCCGCCACCCGGAAAAAGGCGGCCGGGTTGGTGACATTCAGCCGGGCGGAGACCACCGCGCCGGTGGCCCATTCCATCCCCGCCGTCTGCCAGTCCGTCGCGGCGGAAAGCGTCGTCGCGAATTGCACCTCATAGACGGTGGCCGTCACCCCCGTCGCCTGCCATTCGATGCGACCGGGCGCAGACAGCCCCAGCACCTCCACTTCCGCGCGCACAGCCGAAACCATCCCCAGCAGGGCGCATCCCGCCCACAGCCCGCGGATCAAGGACAAAACCCGGATCCGAAAATGGTCGTTCCGTAATGACATGACGACAACCTAGCGCATTTTCCACGCTGTGGAAAACCGTTTTCCATGCCGTGGAAAAATCCCGCCGGAATTGTCCATGGCGTGGAACCCCCGGCTCCTCGCCCTGAAACCTCAAAGGCCCGAGGGGCGGGATTCGCAGGCCGGAGGCTTCGAGCGTGTTTGCTCGATTGTGTCCGCCTGAAGCGCCGCGTGACGGGCGGCAGCGGCATCCCCCCGGCGCTCCAGCACGCGGGCCAGGGTCCGCCAGACCGCCGGGGAGGTCGGCGCGGATTCCGTGGCCCGGGTGGCGAGAGCCAAGGCTTCATCATGACTCTCCGGGCGCGACAGCAACAGCAACGCCAGATTATTCAGAAAATGGGGACTGTCCGGACTGAGATCCAATCCGTAGCGGTACAGGGATTCCGCGCGCGAGGCATCTCCAAGCGTCTCCACCGTGCGGGCCAGTTGAATCACCACCCGCAGATCCCGCGGACGCAGACGGTGGGCCTCCGATAAATACGACTCCGCCTCATCCCAGCGTTGCGCAACAACCGCCCATTCTCCGCGGGCGGCCAGCAGGGCCGGGTCGGCGGGACTTTGCGCCAGGCCGGCTTCGAGATGCTGAAAGGCACGGTCGAGATCGCCCAGCCGCAGGCCCGCCCGCGCCGCATCGGCCCGGGCGTGCCGCAACATGGGGTTGGCATCGAGGGCCGCTTCGAGGACCTCTAGAGCCCCGGCGGCATCTCCCAGCGCCAGCAAATGCCCGCCCACAGAGGCATCCCGCAAGGGATCCTGCGGCCGCCACGACCGGGACGCGTCCCACTCATGCCGGACCCGCTCCGAATCCCAGGCCGCCCAGTCGGCTTGCAGGCGCTGGATCTCCGCCTCCAGGCCGGCGACCCGCTCGCCCGATCGCCATTGGCCTTCAAACAAGGGCCACCGGTAGAACTCCCGAATGGCCGTCAAGGCGAGAAATTCATCCCGGGGAGTGAAGACCAGCGAATCCACCAGCGTCTCGGATTCGTCTTTCCCGTGCCTCGACGCCGCCACCCAGCCGGCGTCCGCCACCGCATCGGCGATCCATCCCGCCACGGCGATGCGTCCGGCAAGCGTCAGATGCACATGCTCGTAAAACCAGCGGCGATCCTCACCGCCCCCGGGATCCTCCTCGTGCAACGCCCGGTCCACATCCACCAGCACCACGCGGCCTTTGCGCGATGCCCCGCCCAAACCGCGCAAGAGGTCGTTGATGCGGGTGTCGGCCCGAAAGCGGATGAGGTCCAGATCGCACGCGCGGCGATACCAGGTCCAGGCCGCCTCGATTTCGCCCGCTTGCGCCAGGTCAACCGCCCGGTGGTAGGCTGCCTCGGCCGAGCGAACCGCCTCCGGCGACGGCGGGGCGGCCGCAAGGACCGGTCCGGCCTCCGGCTCCGAGCGTAATGGAGGCCAGTCGTTCAGATTGACACCCATGGTGCAAACCACCACCCGGATGCCCCGGCCGGTCAATCCGCGAACCAGGCGGGTCATGTTGTCCTCGAAATGCCGGTACATGGCGGGCAGCCGTGGATCGTCAAAGGCGATTTCGATCCCATCGAACTCATCCAGGCCCCGCCACACCTCCGGATCCGAAACCCGCCGGTGCCAGCGCCGCAGCGCCCGATCCACCAAGCGGGCCAATCGCCATTCCCGCAATGCATCCTGCAGCCGCATCAGGCGCAGCGAACGGTGAAAATTCGACAAGACCGCCGCAGGGCCATTGGGGCCGATCACCTCGTTGTTTCCCGCATACAACACCACGATATCCGGTTCGAGGTGCCGGGCCGCCGCCATTCCAAGGCGCCGGATCTGATGCGAATTGATGCCGGTCATGGCCAGCGACACCACCCGGACCTGCACCCCCGGGGTTCGGCGGGCCAGCAAGGTTTCGAGCACCCGCGCCAGATTGAAATCCGGGATTGGGAAGCCTTCCGCGGCGGACTCGCCCAACACGACGATCCGAAGTTCGTTGTCTGTTTTGGCGGCGGGCACCCATATCGGCGGCAGCGTCGGTCCCGCTTCCCGGGGGAAAACCACCCGTCCGTACTCCGGATTCGTGGCCCACCATGTCCCGCCCTTGTGCTCCACGCGAATCAGGGGTTCAGAGCCGCCCCCCTGTTGTCTCAGTCCCCATTCGACCAACACCACCATCATCGGCGCCGACAACACCAATAGCAGCCGGAAGATCCACTCTTTGGCTGTACATACCCTTGTCGCCACTTCTGCACCTGTGACCGCCTATTTCCTCCGATTCCGGCGCGCCTGTCAATCGCGTTTCCGGCCAGTTGGCCACCTGGCCTTGGCATGCCCGGCAGGCGTGGCATGCCGCTCTGCGGCGTGCCCGATCCAGAGGCGCGGACCGGAGGTCCACGCCACGAAGCCACAAAAAAAGAGCGGCCCGAAGGCCGCTCTTTTTCTTCATCCTGAAACCAGGATTACTTGCGGATCTTGCGACGCAGGACCATCGCCAGCGCGCCGAGGCCCAACAGGCTCATCGTCGCGGGCTCGGGGATCGCCTGGGTCTCAAAGGCCGCGACGTAGTTGTTGCCGCCGTTGCTGTCCCACTGGGTCGTGTCGCCATCGCGCGTGGCGTTGAGCCAAATCGCAACGGTGTACTCGGTCGAGTAGTCCAAGCCGGCCGCGACGTTCACGCCCGTGATGTTTTCCCAGCGGTCGTTGTTGCCGGGGGAGTCCAGATAGGCCAACCCAATGTTGCCAGTGCCCACGGAAGCCGCGCCTTCGAAGACTTCATAGAACATGGTCACGGCCACGCCACTCGCCTGTTCCCAGGTCTGGGCCTGCGCACCGAGGGTCAGCGAGCCGACGATGCCGAAGTCGGCACTGTCAAACGCGCCGCCGGTCGCCCAGACATCACTGCCGGAAGCCTGATACCAGACGTCTTCCTCGACGTGATAGATGTAGCTGTCGCCCAGCCACTGCAGACTCTGGGCCATCGCCAAGCTGGCGAACATCGCGACCAACGCGAATACAAGTAACTTTTTCATACGAATGATCTCCGTGTGTTGTTTTATTTATTTAAACCTTAGTGTCAACCTCAAGCCGCAGCACCCACCACGACCGTGGCGCGGAGTAGATCAAATGGAGGCCCGCTTCGTCAAGGAATATTTTCGCTTTTTTTGATGCCCATATTCCGTGCTGTTCAGACGAAAGAAACATTATTTGGGCGGGTAGAACGATTGAACCAGCGGGGGCGCGTCGGCCCGTTCCCGATCCCATCCCGCCGGCCTCACGGCACCCGCCTACAACCGATCCGACGCGTGAAGGTTGAAGGCAGGCGGGGACATGGAATGACCCCACGAATGCCTTCGGCGGCCCACGGATGGGGGGAGGAGAGGTCAGAGGTCAGGAGACAGGAGTTTTGCAAGAGCCTTATTGAATCCTTGACTTGCATGCAGTGCATACGTATCGTGCATGCACGATGAAGAAAACGCAATATACCATTCGCAACATTTCCGAGCGGATGGATCAGCGCCTGCGTGAAACCGCCGCCCAGTACGGGAGCAGCCTGAACCAAACCGCACTGGATGCGCTTTCCCGCGGACTGAATCTGGAACACGATACCCAGATCCACCATGATCTGGATGATTTGATCGGCACGTGGATCGCCGACCCCGAATTCGACCGGGCGGTCGAAGCACTGAACCGCGTGGACAAGGAACTCTGGATGTGAATCTGGCCATCGATACCAACCGGTACCGCGATTTCTGCGCTGGGCATGCCGAGGCCGTCCGCCATTTCCAATCCGCCACCCGCATCTTGGTTCCGTTTCCGGTGTTGGCCGAGTTGCGCGCCGGATTTGCCTGCGGCAAACTCGCCATCCAAAACGAGCGTACGCTGAACATCTTTCTGAACCGCCCCCGCATCGCCATCCTCTTTGCCGACGAGCAGACCACTTTCCACTTTGCCCGATTGTTCGCCCAGTTGCGCGCACAAGGCACCCCCATCCCCATCCATGACCTGTGGATCGCCGCCCTGGTCCAACAGCATAATGTGATGCTGTACACCCGAGATCGCCACTTCGCCCACCTTCCCCAACTGCCCCTCGTGCCGTGAGCCTACCGCGATTGGCTGATCCAGATCACGCGGAAGCCTTCGAGGATCTGGCGGGCTTCTTCGAGATACAGCCGGGCCACCTCGTGGTTGTTCACCACCACCAGCAGGTCGTGGGACAGCACCGAGGTGTTGTACCAGTTGAAGGAGCCGTCCAGCACGATGTGCTCGTCGATGACGCACTGCTTGGAGTGGACCGGCGAATAGGGCACGGGGCGGTCGTGGACGCCATAGACCAGCGCGATGGGCAGCCCCGCCTCTTGCAGGCGCCGCACGGCCGGCAGCAGCGGGCGGTGCAGTTCGTCGTGCATGGACCGCTCGCGGGCCGGGTCGCCCTCCCAGGCCAGATGCCCGTTCAAGATCACGCGCACGTATACGCCGCGCCGCCAGGCCTGGATCAGGGCGTCGATCACGCTGTCGCCATGCTCGCCGCGCAGATCCCCGATCAGGAACAAGCACAGGTGGATGGAATGGCGCGCGCGGTGGATCTCCGCCAGGATGGCGTGGTGCGGGCGGTAGTAGCGGCCGTTGAGCATGGCGCTGCGGTTGAACGTGTAGAGCAGGTTGAACGGCGCGTAGGGATCGATGCCATAGCGCTGGATCACTCCGCCCCGGCAGGCCTGGAAGATGTTGTCGAGCAGGTTGCAGACCCCGCGCGAGCGAAACGTCATCCCCGACTCCCAGTTGCTGCCCCAGCGGTCGAAGGTGATGTTGAACGACCCCACGATGGCGTCCTCGTCGCCGAAGACGATGAATTTGTTGTGCATGTCCGTGGCGACTTCCGCCATCGGATCGCGGGTGGTGCAGACATCGCCCAGCAGCTCGATCCCCGAGCGCTTCAGCGCCAGGTAGTTGCCGCTGTTGGTCAGGGTCATTTTGCGCCAGTCCACGATGCATTGCACCGGAACGCCGCAACGGTGCGCATGGATCAGGTGCCGGATGAAATCGCCGTCGTCGATGCAGTCCACGCAGACCTTGATGCCGCACGGACGGCCCGGCTCGGTCTGCTGGCGCCAGATCATCGAGTCGATCAGGTCGTGGATGTAGCGCTTGGGATGGTAGGGATGCCACGCCTGGCCCTTGGTGAATTTCGGGACCACATTCAACGAGCCAAACTGATGGTTCATGTGATCCACGTCGCGCTGGAGCTGACCGGCATCCCGCTCGTGCGTGCGGTACGGGTTCGGAGTCGCCCACTGGCCGGTCACGTGCCGGCGCACCTCGCCCTCGTTCCAGAATTCGTGGCCGTCCATGAAAATGTACTCGTACTGCGACGGAATCGACCGGAACTGGTGGTGCAGGACGTAGGAGAACTTGACGCAGGTGACCCGCCCCTGGTGCATGGGCTGCGGATGGATGAAGATGTCGCGGGTGGCCCGGCGGTGCCGGTTCCATTCCACGTCGCATGGGTCCGTGTGCACCCCGTACTGCTCGAAGGTGCCGTCTTCGTGAAAGACCTTCAGGATGACCTTCACGTTCATGTCGATCCCCCAATCGACGCGGAAATGGATCCGGCCCCAGCGCAGGAAGAACAGCTCCTTGAATTCGTTGCGGCGCGGGTAGGCCGCACTCAGGTAGGCGTCGGTCGGCGCAGCGTACTGTTCGGCGTATTCCATGGAGCCCCCTTACCGTAATTCCAATTCGACCAGATAGCCCGTGTGATCGGACACCCGCCCGTAGCGCGCGGGCGTGAACAGTTCTTCCGCCCGGATCGCCCGCAGGCGCGAACCGACGTTGAGCCAGATGAAGTCGATGCGCCCATCGCCGGCCAGCCAGCGCGTCGAGTCGCCCCGGCGGTCCCGGAACACCCGCTGGAAGACCTCCGGCCGGGCGATCTTCAACACCTGCTCCTCCAAGGTGCCCGCATCCACAATATGCCGGAAGGCTTCGCTCTCCGCCGCGATGTTGAAGTCTCCGCAGACGAGGGTTCCGGCCAGCTCGGGCGTCTGGCGCCCCTCCACCCAGGCCAGCAGCCGCTCGAACTGCGGATAGAACCCGTCGCTGGGCCAACTCAAGTGCACGCTGAAGACATTGACCGCCCCGATGCCCGGCACCCGCACCTGGGCCATCACCACCTTGCGGGCGTGGATGTCGTAGGGATCGGTGCTGTCCGACACGTAGCCCGCGTCGACATAGGCAAAGGGATGACGGCTCAGGATGGCCACCCCCTCGCGGAAGCGGTCGAACCCCAGGTGCGACCAGTCCGTATGCAAGTGATAGGGGCGCGGCAGGTCGTCATTGATGATCCGTGCGGCATTCGACGCCCAGTCTCCCGCGCCGTCGTTCCAGTTCTCCCCGACCTCCTGCAGGCAGACCAGATCGATGCCCAATTCGCGGATGGCCCGGGCCACCTGGTCGAATTTGCTCAACTGGTCCTCCTCCTGCCAGGTGTGCAAGTTGAGCGTCAGCACCCGGAGGGGCCCGCGCTGGGCACGGTAGTTCAGGCCGCCGCGATTGTCCCAAACGGTTCCGCGGCGCGTGCGGCACTCCACGGCGAATTCGACGCGATACGCATGCCGCACCGGTATGCGCGCCGCCCAGACTTCCCAGCCATAGCGATTGGGGTTGCGCGCATTGCTGCCCACGCTGCGATCCCAGTGGTTGCGACGAAAGTAGGCCGGCGCCGCATGCCGGGTGATCCAGCCGTCGTCCGTCCAGTGGACGATCATCGCTTCCGGCCCCGCTTCCTGGCGAACGGCCACTTCCAATGGAATGGACACCTGCTCCGTTGGCAGGTCGGGTCGGAAGCCCACGACGCACACCTCCGCCGGGGTGAACACCCTCACGCCGGAATCCGCATCCGACTGGTAGTTGCGGCCCAGCCGGCTGTCCCAGTAGGGCTGGCCGTGAACCTCCAGGCAGGCCGCGAAGCGAATGTTGCCGGGAATGGACGATTCCTTGGTCAGCGGCACGGTCCATTCCGCCGTCCATGCCTCCCAGCCCTCCTCCAGCGCCCAGCCGAACTGCGCAGGGGTGGCCTGCCAGACGCCGTCTTCGCCACACCAGTGCACCGCCACCCGCTTGCCGAAGCCCAGATTGCGCACCCGCACCGCGAACGAGATCTCCTGGCAGGTCCCGTTCACCGTCCGCGACACGATGTTTTTTACATAGAGAAACTGAACCGGGTGCATGGCCGATTCTTCCTATTCCAAGTCCCGATCGAATTCAATCCCCCATTTTCGGCCCCGCACGCCCGTTTCACCCCACCCGCCCCCTCCCCTCGCAGCCCGACCTTCGCCCCCCTCCCCTCACGCCTGGCCACCCCCAGGGGGCCGCCAAGCCGAATCCGAAATTATCGGACTTAATTAACTGTGATGATTATAGAATTATGTGAAATCGTAATCAATCAATGCTGTGTTGCTGAATTGAACAAGAAAACATCGGAGTTAATTAAGTGTGATGTTTATGATTCGTAATAAGGATGGCTGGGAAAGTGAACAGGCGTGATGGGCCTACTCCAGGCCCCGGTCTTCGAGGTCTTCTTCTTCCAGGCCGAGGTAGTGGCCCAGTTCGTGGTAATAGGTGACGCGAACTTCTTCGCGGAACGCATCGGGAATTCCTTCGGCGACCTCCCAGATGTTATCTAGAAACAGAAGGATTTCGGGCGGCAGGGGGTCCGCCGATTCGACTTCGTCGGTCCGGGATGGGCCGACAAAGAGTCCCAGGAGGTCGGGTTCGAGGCCGTCATCCCGGACCATGGCGCGGGTGGGCCGGGGCAGCATGACCACGGGAATGTCGGCGGCGGGGCCGGAAATTTCCGGGGGAAGTTCGCGCTGCAGTGCGCGAACGGCCCGCCACGCCAGTTGTTCGCGCTCGGCCGCGTTCATAGAACCAGCATGCAATCGCCGTAGCTGTAGAACCGGTAGCGCTCGCGGATGGCTTCGCGATAGGCCTCCAGCACGAACTCGCGGCCGGCGAAGGCGCTGATCATCATGATCAGCGTGGAGCGGGGCAAGTGGAAGTTGGTGATGAGCGCATCGACCATGCAAAAGTCATAGGGGGGATGGATGAACAGGTCGGTGCGGCCATCACCGGCGCCAAAGCCACCGGGCCGGGCAGCGGCGCTTTCCAGGGTCCGCACGCTGGTGGTGCCCACCGCGATCACGCGCCCGCCCGCCTGGCGCGTGCCGCGGATTCGGGATGCGGCCTCTTCGGGAATGCGCCAGCGTTCGAAATCCATGCGGTGATCCTCCACGTCTTCGACGTCGACGGGCCGGAAGGTGCCGATGCCGACGTGCAGGGTCAGGGTGGCCATGCCGACCCCCTGGGAGGACAGGCGATCCAGCACCGCCGGGGTAAAATGGAGTCCGGCGGTGGGTGCCGCCACGGCGCCTGGATCGCGCGCGAAGATGGTCTGATAGCGGAGTTTGTCGGCGGCGCGGAGGTCGGCCGACGGATTCGGGCGGTGGATATAGGGCGGCAGAGGGGTCTGGCCAATGCGATCGAGGACTTCCAGCCAGGGCCGGTCGGACTCGATGCGGATGAGCACACGCCCCTTTTCGCCCTCCTCCAAGATCGTGACCACAGCCAGATCTTCGTCGAGCATGACCTGTTCGCCGACCGCGGGGCGACGGCGGGAACGCATCAGCGCCTCCCATATCCCGGGGGCGGTTTCTTCCAGGAGCAGAAACTCCACCTTGCCGCCGGTGCCGGCCCTGGTCTTGCGGCCAAACAGCCGGGCGGGAATCACGCGGGTGTCGTTGGCCACCAGCAGATCGCCGCGGTGCAGATACCCGGGCAGATCAACAAAGCGCCGGTGCTCCAGGGTCCGGGCGGCGCGGTGGAGCACCATCATCCGCGAGCCGTCGCGCGGCTCGGCCGGCGCCTGGGCGATTAGATCGGGGGGCAGGTCGTAGTCGAAGTCCGCAGCCTTCATCGGCGGACGAGCAGGCGGCGCTGGACCGCCATGACGACCGCGGCCAGGCCGAATCCCACGATGAGCAGGGACACCGCGATGCGGACGCCCTTGCCGGACGGCTTGGGCTGGTCCTCCTGCATGGATTCGTCGTCTTCGGGATCGTCTTCAACGCCCACGGGGGCGGGAACCGGCGGGGGGGACGGCCTGGGAACGGGCGGCGGCGGCGTGACCGCAACCGCGCGCTTGGCCTGGGGGAGATAGCGATTCACCAACTCCACCACTTTGTCGTCGCGGGTCTGACGAGCTTCGCTGCCGAGGATCACGACAATGACGCGGGCGCCATTGCGCTGGACCGTGGAGGCAATGGAATAGCCGGCATCGCGGAAAAAGCCGGTTTTGAGGCCATCGCAACCGGGCAGGGTCCGCAGCAGGCGGTTGCGGGTGTGCATCATGAAGAGCTTGGGTTCGGGCCGGAATTCCCGATCGGTGGTGGAGGTATAGCGCAGCACGTCCGGATGGGTATCGAGCAGCGCCTTGCAGAGAATGGCGAAGTCGCGCGCGGTGGTCATGTCGGGTCGGCGGTCTTTGGGTGGCAGGCCGTGGGGCGACTGAAAGCGGGTGATGGGCGACAGGCCCAGATCTCGCGCCTTCCGGTTCATGAGCTCCACAAACCCTTCGCGGCTGCCGCCCACATGGATGGCCAGGGCCATGGCGGCATCATTGGCGGAAGCGACGATCATGGCATAGAGCATGTCTTCGAGGGGGAAGGACTCGCGCGTATCCAAATACACCTGGGTGCCGCCCATCTCGGCGGCCTCGCGGGTGACGGCGACGGTTTCGTCCAGGCGGTGCACTCCGTCCCGGATGCGGTCGGATACGACAAAGAGCCCCATGAGCTTGAGCATGCTGGCTGGATAGCCCGGGCGGTCGGCGCCGTCCTCGAAAAGAACGGTGCCATCGGCGGCATCAATCACAATAGCGCCAATATAAGGGTTGCGGGATATCGTCTGGCCCGCGGCCAGGCACACCGACAACAGCGCGATCCATCCGGTCCACATCAGTGTTTTCATGCAGCAGTTGTAGCGGCCGCCCCGCCGAAAAGCAAGGCGGCACATCGACGGAACGCCACCTCTGCTTTCGACGAACCCGGCTCACCCGGAGGGTTCGCCCTACCCGAGCCCCCCCCCCTGCCGTGTGCGATCCATGCGAAGCAGCGCCCGGTGGTGGACAAAGGCAGGGAGCAAAAACGAAACAGGACGCCGCGGATGCGGCGTCCTGTTTCGAAAGCAACGGGTCGTGGCTTTACTTGGCCAGGGCCTTGACCAGTGCGGCGGCCTTGTCGGTCTGCTCCCAGGTGAAATACTTGAAGTTCTTGTCACCCCGCTTGCGGCCAAAATGGCCGTACTGGTTGGTCATGGAGTAGATGGGGCGGAGCAGGTTGAGCTGCTTGATAATTTCCGCGGGCTTGAGCCCGAAGACCTGGCGGACGGCTTGGGCGATCTTGTCGTCGCCCACGGTGCCGGTGCCGAAGGTGTCGACATGGACCGAAACGGGCTCGGGATAGCCGATGGCGTAGGCCAGTTGAACCTCGCAGCGCTTGGCGAGCTTGGCGGCGACGATGTTCTTGGCCACATAGCGCGCCATGTAGGTGGCGCTGCGGTCGACCTTGGAGGGATCCTTGCCGGAGAACGCGCCGCCGCCGTGACGGCCCATGCCGCCGTAGGTGTCGACGATGATCTTGCGCCCGGTGACGCCGCAGTCGCCCTGGGGTCCGCCGGTGACGAATCGCCCGGTGGGGTTGACGTGATAAACGGTGCGCCGGTCCAGCAGTTTGGCCGGCACGGACGTCTTGATGACCTTCTCGATGATTTCCTTGCGGATTTGCTTGTTGGAGACATTTGGAGCGTGCTGGGTGGAGACCACGATGGTATCGACGCGCACGGGCTTGCCGTCCTTGTCGTATTCGACCGAGACCTGGCTCTTGGAATCGGGGCGGACCCACGGCATCTCGCCGGCCTTGCGCAGATCGGTCAGCTTGCGCATGATGCGGTGGGCCAGCACGATGGGCAGGGGCATCAGTTCGGGGGTTTCATCGCAGGCAAACCCGAACATCATGCCCTGGTCGCCGGCGCCCTGTTCGGCGGTGGCCTTGCCTTCGGCCTTGCGGGCATCCACGCCCTGGGCGATGTCGGGCGACTGGCTTTCGATGGCGACGAGGACCGCGCAAATGTTGGCGTTAAAACCGGATTCCTGATGGTTGTAGCCGATGTCGATCACCGCTCGCCGGGCCACGTCGGCATAATTCACAATGGCCTTGGTGGTGATTTCGCCGGCGACGACCAGCATGCCGGTCTTGGCCAGGGTTTCGCAGGCGACGCGGCTCTTGGGATCCTTGGCCAGGCAAGCGTCGACAATGGCATCCGAAACGGCGTCGCACACCTTGTCGGGATGCCCTTCGGAGACGGATTCGGACGTGAACACGGTATTTTTCGACATGGAACTCTCCTTCTGGGGATTCAATTTGAGAAGCGGACTGTACTGGTTTATTCGGCCAATTCAAGCATATCCGGCGCGACCCGGCGAACCATGTCGCGGCAACGCTGGAGGATTTCAGCGCCGCTGGCCAGGCCGCGGGACTCCTCGGCGAGCTGGCGGGCCTCGGCATCGGGGGTGCGGCGAATGACCTCCTTGACGAGCGGCACCGCGCCGGGGCTGACGCTGAACTCGTCCACGCCAAGGCCGAGCAGCAGCGGAACAAAGAGGGGATTGGCGGCCATTTCGCCGCAAACGCCGGTCCAGATCCCATGGCGCTTTCCGGCGGCGACGGTCATGCGGATCAGTTCCAGCACCGCCGGATGGGCGGGTTCATAGAGATAGGCCACCCGCTCGTTCACCCGGTCGACCGCCAGGGTGTATTGCACCAGGTCGTTGGTGCCGATGCTGAAAAACTTGACCTTGGGGGCGAGCCGGTCGGCCGTCAGCGCCGCCGACGGGATTTCGATCATGACGCCCACGTCGATGTCCGGATTGAAGTCGGTCCCCTCGGCGCGCAGTTCGGCCTTGCAGTCTTCCAGCACCACCTGGGCCTGATCGAACTCGGTCACGCTGCTGATCATGGGATACATGATGCGCAACCGCGGATTGTGGACCGAAGCGCGCAGGATGGCGCGGAGCTGGGCCTTGAAGACCGAGGGGCGGCCCAGGCACAGGCGAATCGCCCGCCACCCCAGGAACGGGTTGGCTTCCGCCGTCGCCTTGGCCCCGGCCAGCAGTTTGTCGCCGCCGAGATCGAGGGTGCGAATGATCACCGGGTCGGGCATGATCTTCTGGGCCACTTCCGCATAGGCCCGGTATTGCTGCTCTTCGCTGGGATTGCCGGAATTGGCCAAAAAGAGGTATTCGCTGCGAAACAGGCCGATGCCCCGCGCGCCGCGCGCCCGCACCGCCGGCACATCCGAGGGCAATTCGATATTGGCCGACAGCTCAATGGGGCGGCCATCGGCCGTTGCGGCCGGCACATCGATCAACCCGTCCAGGCGCCGCTGAATCACGGCCCGGGTGCGGGCAATGCGGTCAAACTCCTCCTCGCAGCGCGAGGTGGGGTGAACGATCAACCGGCCCCGCACGCCATCGAGGACCACGCGGTCGCCGTCGGCGAGTTCGGAACAAATGCCGGAGAGCCCGACCACGGCCGGCAGGTCCATCGCCCGGGCCATGATGACGGTGTGCGAGGTCGGACTGCCCAGCTCTGTGACGAGTCCCAGCAGCTTGCGGCGGTCGAAGGCGGCGATGTCCGAGGGGGCGATGTCGTGGGCCACCAGGACCCGCGGCGACTCCAGGCCAGCGAGCAGGTCGCGCCCGCCGCCGGTCAGGTTGCGCACAATGCGGCGAGTGACGTCGCGAATGTCGGTCGCGCGCTCGCGCAGATAGTCGTCCTCCATCTGCATCAGGGTCTGGGCATAGCGCTCGGAAACGCCCGAGAGGACGGACTCGATGTTTTTGCGCCGGTTGCGGACCTCGTGATAAATCTCTTCAATGAAGGATGGATCATCGACCACCTGCAAGTGGGCCTCGAAGATGCCCGCGCTTTCGGCGCCCATGGCCTGGTTGACGCGCTGCTGGATTTCGCCGAGCTGGCGACGGGTTTCGATCAAGGCGGCTTCCAGGCGAATCATTTCGCGGGGCACCTCCTCGGCCGGGATGGCATATTCCGGCAAGGGCTCATCGGAGGCCTGGATGAGCAGCACCGGCCCGGCCACCACCCCCGGAGCGCCGCCGATTCCCTGGAACTCCTTCTCCCGGTGCGCCGGCTCGGCTGGCATCCTCAATCCTCGAAGAATTTCTGTTCGAACAGCTCCGCCAAGGCCTGGATGGCTTCGGCCGCATCGGGCCCCTTGGCCAGGATCCGCAGGCTGGCCCCGTGATTTCCCTCGATGGTCAGCAGGCCCATGATGCTCTTGGCATTCACCTTGACACCATTCTTTTCGAGCAGGATCTCGCTGGAAAAACGCGTCGCGGTTTTCACCAGCAAGGCGGCGGGGCGCGCATGGATGCCGTAGCGGTTTTGCACCACCACATCCCGCGCCCGCATGCCGGCATCTCCCGAGGCGGCTGTATGTTCCTGGCTCACTCGCATCAATCCTTCCGCGCCAGCATGGCCTTGAGGCGCTCGTCTAATTCGCGGGCGGAGTCGTGGCCCATTTGCTTCAGGCGCTGGTTGAGGGCCGCGACCTCCACCACGTTGGTCAAGTCACGTCCTGCCGCCACGGGCACCGTGACGAGAGGCACCTCCATGCCTAGCACATTGCGGCTGGCCGTGTCCAGTCCCGTGCGATCGATGTCTTCGTCATGGAGCGGCTTGCTCATGCGAATGATCATGTCCAGGCGCATGCTGCCGCGCATCGAGGACACGCCAAACAGCCGCGGCACGTGAATGATGCCCAAACCGCGGATTTCCATGTGTTCGCGCGTGATTTCGACCGCCGAGCCATGGATGATCCCGGTGCTGTCGCGGGTCAGGATGGTGGTATCGTCCGCCACGAGACTGTGTCCGCGCTTGATCAGCGCGAGGGCGATTTCGCTTTTCCCGATGCCCGGCTCGCCCTCGAGCAGCACGCCCACCCCATTGATTTCGACCATGGTGCCGGCCACCCGGATGCGCGGACTGGTCAGGTTCTGGAGCAGCACCGTCGCGGCATTCATGAAATGGCCCGTGACGAGCTGCGTGCGCATGACCGGTATGCGCAATTCGGCGGCGACCTTCCGGGCATAGGCCGGCATGTGGCGATTGCGCGAAAAGACCACCGCCGGCACGCCGCGAAAGATGCGGAAGCGGCGGAGCCGTTCCGCCGCGGGCAGACTGGCCAAGTAGGTGGTCTCCGCCAGCCCGAGCACCTGAACCCGCCGATAGGCGAAATAGCGCCGAAAACCCGCCAGGGCCAGGCCGGGGCGATTCAGGGCCACTTCGGAGATTTCGCGCCCGACGGCCTTCTCCTCGTTGGCCTCCCAATCCATCTGGAGCGATTCGCGCCCCGCGGCGAAAAAGTCGGCCACGGTGATCTGGGGGCTTTCGGCCGTCCTCCACATGGGGTTTCCTGACTTCCTGGGGCGGGGCCGGATTGCACCGGCCCCGCCGAGTTTTCCTAGACGTCCGGCACCGGTTCCACGTCCGTCAGGCGCTGGCGTTCGTGGTGGCGCTCGATCATTTTTTCGCGCAACTTGCGCAACTGCGTGTTCATCTTTTCGGTGGCCGCATCGATGGCCGCATACATGTCGTCGCTGGTTTCCTGGGCGACTTCGCGCAACTTGTCGCGTCCATGCACGATGACCTCCGCCGTGAAGCGGTATTTCTCATGGGAGAGGATCGCGTGGCAGTCCTCGACCCGTGGATAGGCGACCAACATCGAGCCCAGTCGGTCCTCCACATACTCTTTCAATCCTTCGTTCACCGTCACACTGCGTCCCGTGATTTGGATGTCCATGGGGGATCCTTTCGTTTTGGTGTTGCTGGTGGTTGTTTGCCCGTTGGCCGGTTCACATGCTGAATTCCTTGCCCAGGTATTTTTCGCGCGCCTGGGGGTCATGGATCAGGAACTCGCGGGTGCCCTGGGTGAGCACCTCTCCGGAATAGATGACATAGGCCCGGTCGACCACGGAAAGCGTTTCGCGCACGTTGTGGTCGGTGATCAGAATCCCCAGCCCGCGCTGCTTGAGATCGCGAATGATCTGCTGCACGTCATAGACCGCCAACGGATCCACGCCGCTGAACGGCTCATCCAGCAGGATCAGGCTGGGATCCGTCACCAAGGCGCGCGTGATTTCCAGCCGGCGCCGCTCCCCGCCGCTCAGGGTGTAGGCCTTCTGCTTGGCAAGATAGGAAATCTTGAGTTCTTCCAGCAGGTAGGCCAGGCGGCGGCGGCGCTCGCGCAATCCGATGGGCAGCGTTTCGAGAATGGCCATGACGTTCTCTTCCACGGTCAGGTTGCGAAAGATGCTGGGTTCCTGGGCCAGGTAGCCCAGCCCCATGCGCGCCCGGCGGAACATGGGCAGCCGCGTGATATCCCGTCCCTGGAAAAACACCCGCCCGCGGGTGGGGGCAATCAGCCCCGTGATCATGTAGAAACTGGTCGTCTTGCCCGCGCCATTGGGTCCCAGCAGGCCGACAATCTCTCCTTGGCGGACATTCATGTCCACGCCGTTGACGACCCGACGGCGACTATACTCCTTCACGAGCCCTCTGGTCTCGACCAACATGTCGGTTCCCGCGGGCTGGGTCACTGCCGGTACCTTTCCACAAAGGCAATATAGACCTCCCGAACAGGCATGGCAAGCGACAATCCCGAGCGATCCGACGTCATGCCGGGAGGTCCGGCCGGATGGCGAAAACAGGGGCTGGGCGGCCGGATCGACACGTTCACTGCGGTTTGAAGAAGGAATCGGCCCCTTCGGTTTCCTCGGAATAGATGACCAGCCGGGCCCGGGGGCGGCAGACCACGCGTTGCTGGTCGCGCCAGAAGGTGATCACATCGCCCTCCAGGATGTTGCGGCCCTGCATGACCTGGGGCGGTCCCCCGGCCAGAACGATCCGTCCCGAAATCACGTCATAAATGGCTTCGTCCGCCCGCGCGCGCTTGTCATCCTGCGTCATCAGGACCTTGCCCTCGGCCTTGATCGTCTGCGCACCGCCATCTTCCGTGAAAATGATCGTCAGCCGATCCGCCGTCATCTGCATGCGCGGATCGTTCACCTGGACATTGTTCTCGAACAGCGCAAACCGTTGGATGTAGTCGAACGTCAGCTTGTCGGACGTGATCACCGTCGCCTGTTCGGACGCCTCCAGCGAGCGACCGTCATCCTCGAGCGCCGCCTGCGCCGGCCGTCCGGCCAGCAGAAGAGCGGCCAGGGCCAATCCACGCCATTTTGCCATGTTGTTCATGCCTATTTCCTATTCCGGATCCGGTGGTTCCGGATCCGCCGGCGGCGAGGACCGCGGCTCCACCAGGCCCCGGTCCATCTGCGCATCCAGCACCACTTTTGCGTTACGGAAAATCTGGAACTGTTCGTTGTCGCCGTTCCAGGCAAACCCATCGCCGGTCACCACGGCGCCCCGGGCCACGATGCGAATATGCTCCTGGGAGGCCGCCCGGCGACGATTGGAATCATAGGCGCATCCGGGTGAAAACACGCGCGCCGTCACTTCGCCGTCGCTGAAGATTTCCAGCCGCAGGCCGGTCAGCTTGATGATCCCATCCTGGAGGAACGTGGCGGTCTCGCCAAAGAGCTGCTGCTTGAGTTGGCCGTCCTCATCATATTCCGGCAGGCGGAAGCCACTCACCGTCTGGCCTTCGATCTGCGCCCGCGCCACCGGGACCCACCCCAGCGCCAAGGCCAGCATCAGGAGGCGGCGCATTCGGCTACCGGCGGAACAGTTCATCGATCCTCCGGCACTGGCGCCACAGCGGGGCCAGGGACCCCAGGGGCAGCGCGTTGTCCTTGTCCGATTTCGCTTTGGGCGGATTCCGGTGCGTTTCCCAGAACAGGGCGTCGCAGCCGACGGCCACCGCCGCCCGCGACAGATAGGGCGCCCACTGGCCATCGCCCCCGGTGCCCTCCTCCCGCCCGCCCGGAAGCTGCACGCTATGGGTGGCATCAAACACCACCGGATAGCCAAACTGGCGCATGATCAGCAAACTACGGAAATCCGCCACCAGGTTGTTGTATCCGAAACTCACGCCGCGTTCCGTCAGCAGAATGTTCCGATTGCCCGTGCGTTCCACTTTTTCAATCACGTGGCGGATGTCCCACGGGGCGAGAAACTGGCCCTTCTTGATGTTCACCACCCGGCCGCTTTCGCCCAGGGCCAGCACCAGGTCCGTCTGGCGGCACAGGAAGGCCGGCAATTGAAGAATATCGGCCACTTCCGCCGCCGGCGTCACGTCCGACACCTGATGCACATCCACCAGGATCGGCACGTTGAATGTGGCCTTGATCGCCGCCAGGATGTCCAGCCCCTTGGCCAGGCCGGGACCGCGAAACGCCTTTGCGCTGGTCCGGTTGGCCTTGTCGTAGGAAGCCTTGAAGACGAGCGGAATGCGCTCCTTTCGGGCCAGCGCGGAGAGTCGCGCCGCCAAGTCGAAGGCCATGTCGCGGCTTTCGATCACGCAGGGCCCGGCCATCAACGCCAGCGGAGCGCCGCCGCCGAAGCGGACCCGGCCCGCTTTCACCGCCTTCACGGGCGCCTTGGGAAATGGATTCTTCGCCATGCGCATCAATCCCGGGCCAGATGGTCCTGCACATAGTCGCGGATGCCGTCTTCGAGGGAGGTAAACGGCTGGTCATACCCCGCGGCCCGCAGCTTGCCCATCTCCGCCTGCGTGAAATACTGGTACTTGTCCCGCAGCGATTCCGGCATCTCGATATACTCGATGCAGGGTTCCCGGCCCATCGCCGCAAACGTCGCCTGGGCCAGATCGTTCCACGACCGGGCCCGTCCCGTTCCGCAGTTGAACAGCCCGGAGGCCTTGTCGTTCTCGCCGCAGAACAGCGTCACATCCACGGCATCCTTCACATACACAAAGTCGCGCACCTGTTCGCCGTCGGCATAGTCCGGCCGGCAGGATTTGAACAGGCGGACCCGGCCCGTTTCGCGAATCTGGCCGAAGGCCTTGTGGACCACCGAGCGCATGTCGCCCTTGTGATCCTCCCCCGGCCCGTACACGTTGAAATACTTCAGGCCGGCCACCCGCCCCAGGATCCCGCTGCGCAGCGCCCAGAGGTCGAACAGGTGCTTGCTCATGCCGTACATGTTCAGGGGCATCAGGCCCGGGGTGGCCTCATCCGCGTCCGAATAGCCATGCGAGCCATCGCCATAGGTGGCGGCGCTCGAGGCATAGACAAACCGCGTCCCCCGCTCCAGGCACCACTCGCACAACTCCCGCGTATAGCGGGTGTTGTTGTCGAGCAGATAGTCGGCATCGGTCTCGGTGGTGCGGCTGCACGCCCCCAGGTGGTAGACGGTCTTGACCGGCGGAAGGCCGTTTGATCTCACCGCCTCGCGGAAACGCTCAATCGGCCAAATCTCCTCCACCACCAGCCCCCGCAGGTTTTTCCAGCGCTCGTCCGTGCCCAAATCGTCCACCATCAGGATGCGCTCCACGCCGCGGCGGTTCAATTCCGCCACGACGTTTCGGCCGATGAATCCGGCGCCGCCGGTCACCACGGTCCATGACTTGCGATCCATTCCCTATAGCCTTTCTAGGCCCCGAACCCTAGCACCCCCCCCTCCGCCTGTTCAATGAGAATCCACGGAACAACCAGACGGAGGGCTTGACGGCTGGCCATCCTGTTGTAGGGTGACGGGCGGTGGATGGCATACGACGAAGACCAAGTATCGGTTCGAGGTCCACGGTTCCGAGGCGTCAGGTCTAGCCGATGGCTGATATGCGGTTCTCCGCAGCGCCCCTGACCTCATTGTGCGATGCCATCCACCCTCTTTTCGTCCCCGATCAGTCGCGACTTCAGCATCGGGCCCAGTTCCTCGACATCCCCCGCCCCGACGATCAAGATCCAATCCCCCGCCTGCCACCGGGCCGACAGGCGTGCCGCGGCATCCTCCAGGCTTTCCGCCAACTCCACCGGTGCGTCCCCGTGGCGCCGAAAATGCTTCTGAAGGTCGGCCGATGACCCGCCGGCCAGCGGAGGCTCGCTGGCGGCATAGACCGGCAGGAGCACCACCTCATCCACGCCGTTGAACGCCGGCGGGAACTGGGGCCCCAATGCCTGGGTCCGCGTGTATCGGTGCGGTTGGAAAGCCGCCCGGATTCGCACGGCCCCCGCCTGGCGCGCCGCATCGATCAATGCGCGGATTTCCGAGGGATGGTGGGCGTAGTCCGCCACGATGCGGATTCCGTTTGCGGCGGCGACCACCTCAAAGCGCCGGCGCGGCAAACGAAACGTCGCCAGCGCCGCCGCGGCCGCCGCCCAGTCCACGCCGACCCGATCGCAGGCGGCCAGCGCCGTCAGCGCATTCAACACGTTGTGGCGTCCCGTCAACGGCAAGTCCACCTGCACCACGCGCCCCCCCGGCGCGCGAACCCGGAACCGCGTGCCGCCCCGACCTGGTTGGATGCCGTCGGCCCGGAAGTCGGCGCCCTCCCCACACCCCACCCCGATGCCGCCGACATCCCGGCCCAGCCGCGAGGCCACCGGATCTTCGGCGCCATACACCACGAAACCGGCCTGGCGCGCAAAGGTCCGGAAGCACTCCTCCATCGCCTCCTTTGCGGCGAAGTGTTCCATGTGGTCAAACTCCACGTTGGTGATCACCGCCATCTCCGGCGCATGGTGCGCCAGCGTTCCATCACTTTCATCCGCCTCGATCACCAGCCATTCACCCGCGCCGACCTCCGCCGGGGCCCCCGTGGGAGCCAACTCCCCGCCGATGCACCACGACGCCATCGTTCCGCACGAACGCAGCATGTGCGCCACCATGGAGGATGTCGTGGTTTTGCCATGCGTGCCCGCCACGGCAATCGTTCGCCACAGCTCGCCCACCACGGCCAGGGCCTGCCCGCGGCGAAACAGCGGGATGCCCCGGCGGACGGCTTCTTCGCGCTCCGGATGCCCCGGCGCCAGCGCCGGGCTGTAGACCGCCCAATCGGTGTCCGCCAAGTGTCCGCGGTCATGTCCCGTAACCACGGGAAGGCCACACGACCGCAGCCAGTCCAGGGTGCGCGGGGTGCCGGCATCGCACCCCGATACCCGCAAGCCCCGCGCCGACAACAGCCGGGCCAGGCCCGCCATGCCAATACCGCCCACCCCCATCAGGTGAACGCGGGATTCCGGCCGGGCAATCAGCCGGCGAAGGCCGCCCCGCCACGGCTCGGCGGGCGTCAGGCGGGGCGTGCGCATGCCTCCACCCGTGAGGCCAGCGCCTGGGTGCCGTCGGGCACGCCTTCCTTGCCCGCCAGTTCGCGCATTCGGTCCAGCCGTTCAGGCTTGCGCAGGGTTTGGGCCAGGTAGGCCTCCAGCCACTCGGGCGAAAGATCCGGCTCCGCCACCACGTCCGCGGTGCCACGCTTGGCCAGGGCCTGCGCGTTCGCGGTTTGGTGATCCCCCGCGGCATGCGGATAGGGAACAAAAAGCGCCGGCACCCCGAAAAAGGACAACTCCGCGCACGTGGACGCCCCCGCCCGGCAGATCGCCAGATCCGCCCCGTGATACAGCGGCGCCATGTATTTGGTGAACGCAATCACTTCGGCATCGATCCCCGCCGCCTGATAGGCGGCGCGGACCATCGCTTCGTCCGCGCGGCCGGTCAGATGGCAAATCGTCGGCGCCAGGTTTTTCTTTTTCAACCGTACCAGGGCGCCCACGACCACTTCGTTGAGGCGATGCGCCCCCATGCTGCCGCCCATCGCCAGCAACCGCACAGGGGCGGATGGGCTGGCGTCACGCGGCGGCAGGCCGCGGGCGGCGACCGTCAGTTCTTCGCGCAGCGGAATGCCCACCACGGAGAGATTCGGCACATGCAGATGGTAGCGCGTTTCCTCGAAGCCGGCCGCCACCGCCGCGGCCGACCGCGAGAACAGGCGCACCGCCCGGCCCGGGATCACATTGGCCTCGTGCAACACCATCGGCACGCCCAGCAGGCGCGCCGCGCTGCACGGTCCCACCGAGGCATACGACCCCATGGCCAGCAGCACATCGGGCCGATCCCGGCGCATCTGCGCTCGACAGCGGCCCACGGCGCGCAGCAGGGCCCACGTGGTTTGCAGCGACCGCCATGAAATGCCCGAAGGAAATCCGCGCGCCGGAATCTCCACCACGGGGCCATCCCAGTCCTTCAGGGCGGCGCGCTCCGTGTCCCGCCCCGTCAGCCAGAGCGTCACCTCGTGGCCGCGTCCGAGCAACGCATGCGCCGTCGCCAGCCCCGGAAAGACGTGTCCACCCGTTCCGCCACAGGCCACCGCCACCTTCATCGTGACTTCCTTCGCGCCGGGCTCCCGGACGGGGCGACCTGGTCCCGGCGGGTGGTCTCCATGGCGAGCAAATGTATTTTCCACTCCAGGCCCGAGGAAAAGCCCCCGAGCCCAGAGGCGGCCACCACGCGATGGCATGGAATGAACAGGGGGACCGGATTCGCTCCGCACGCGCCCCCTACCGCCCGGGCGGCGCGCGGAGACCCAATCCGTCGGGCCATCTCCGCATAGGTCCGGGTCTGCCCCCACGGGATGTGCTGCAATTCCCGCCACACCGCGCGCTGAAAACGCGAAGCCTGATCCCCTACCGCCGGGTGCACCGGCGGCGGCTTGCCGCGATGGCGGCCCTCCAGCGCCGCTCGCGCATGGTCCACCGCCGACCGCAGCCAACGCGGGGCGCGATCCGGCAGAACCGTGTTCAAAACGCGGAATCCTTGGCCCAGCCCCGGCGCCGGACGTGACGGCAATCCGCACGCCAGAACCCCCTCCGGCTTCGCGGCAATCGTGATCTTCCCCCAGGTCGTTTCCAGCACCCCGGTGCGGACATCCGCCGGCGCGCTCATGTCAGCATCTTGAACAGGATATATCCCAACAGCAGCACCATCCCGATCATGAACATCGCCCGCAGGCGATGGCTGCCGCGCTCGCGACGGGCTTCGCGCACGCGCCGGAGCCCCATGGAACCGATGTAGTTGCGGAACCGTTCATGTTCCGGCTCCAGCAACCGGTTCGCCACCGGCTGGCCGCCAATGGAGGGCCGGAGCAGATCCGTACGTTGCAGTCGCGGCATGACCACGCGCTTGACGTTGAGCCCCTCGGGGCCCGGAGCGAAATCCAGCGAGACCTCCTGGTCCGGCGCCATCGGCGCCTCCATCTCCAGAACGCCGACCGCGACGGGCGGCGGAACGGTTTCGGAAGAGGCTGCCCCATACCCCTGCCGTTGGGAAGAAGGCCGGTTGGATTCCAGCCAGGTCGCATCCGATTCCGGCAGGGGATCCGCCCAGCGCCGCACCTCCCGCATCCGTTCGCGCACGCGGCGTTTTTCACGCTCGATCTCGCGCAAGCGCCGGTCCAGGCTACTTCGTTTGCGGGCCAGGGCCATGGACTAGAAACTGAATTCCAGCAGCAACCAGGCCACAGCCAACACCGCCAGCAGGACCATCAACGGCAGGGTAAAGGCCAGTCCCGCCCGCAGCCAGTACCCGAATCCGCGGCCCCCCTCGCCCGATTCCGCCGGCGCGCCGTCAAAGCTCAGCGAACGCAGCGGCCCCGCCGAAGCGCCTCCCGCCGACGGCCGGACGGCATCGATCTTCGCCAACCCCTTGTTGTAGTCCGAGCGGATGTTCTCGATCAACACCAGCGCCTTGTTGAGCTCGTCAATCAGATGCTCGTCTTCCCACTCCTCTTCGTCCAGCGCCACCAGTTCTTCGAGGCGCTCGCGAAACAGCCGGCGGGTTTCATCCAGCAACTGCGACAGGCGCTCGGCCTGCAACCGCTCCTGCTCCATGCGTACCAGGCTTTCATTCAAGCGATCCTTCAGCTCCCGCCGTCCGGTATCGAAGGCTTCCTGCTTCTGGCGCATTTCCTCGAGCATGCGCCGCTCGCGCTCCAGTTCCTCCTGCCGCGCACGCAGGCGGTCCAGTTCCTGGGACTTGTCCACCATCTGCTCGGTCACCTCCTGCTTGTGACGCGCCAGATGCGTCAGCGTCAGGTCGCCGATCGGCCGGTTGGGAAGATCGCGCGAGGACGGAATATGGCCGTCGCGCGGCGCGGAACGCCCATCGTCCCCCAGCTTGATCTTCAATGCCGCTTCGCGTTCGCGAACGAGGTCTTCATCAAAAAAATCGGTGCCCATGCTGCTTGCTCCTGGTTTAGGTCGGGGGAATCGTCAAGGTGGTGCCGATGCGCAAATTGTTCGGGTTGCGAATCACATCCCGGTTGGCTTCAAAAATCCGGTTCCAGTGCGCCGGCGACCCGTAGTAGCGCTGGGCGATCGTGCCCAGCGTCTCGCCGGCCTGCACGACATGCGTGCGCGCAGCGGGTGCGGCCACGGGGGTCACTGTCGGGGATGCCGCCGGGCGCGCCGAGGCGGGCGGCGTGGAGGCCGGCGAACCGGCGGCGGCGCGCAGCGCGGCCACTTCGGTTTCCAGGTTGCGGATGCGGTTGTTGCGCGCCTCGAGATCGCGCCGCCATTCCGCGGGCGAGTCCGCGATGCCCTTGGCGATGGATACGCGGCAGTGGCGAATCAAATCTTCGACGGCTTCGCGCTGCTCCGAATCGGGCCGCAAGTCGAGATAGCGGCGGTAGTGGTAGATCGCCAGTTCGTAATCCTCGATGTAGTTGTCATACATCAGCGCCAGTTCGCGATGCGCCAGCGCCAGGTTCGGCCGCCGCTCCAGCGCCTTGAGACACCACTCGATCGCGCCATCGATATCCTGCACCTGTTTCGCCGCCAGCGCGCGGCGCAACTGACGATTGCGCGCATCGCGCGCATCCTGACGGGCCCCATTTTCCCCGCGCCCGCACCCCGCCAAAACCGCGGCGCACAACAAGATCGCCGCCGCACCCTTCCACCACCTCATCAACGCCCTGTTCATGTTCTGCACCCTAGCAAATCCCCAAGCGAAATCAAACCCATTACGAGCGGCCATTACGAGCGGCGCGACGAGTGTTTTTCGCGCAACATCGAACGGCCCGGGAGCATTATATACTATTTATAAATAGTATAATTGCGCAACCGCCTGCAAGACTCCGGTCAAAACGGCCAACCCGGTCGGGCCAAAGCCCGACCCACCCGATCACCGCGTGAATGGCCCCGTTCCGCGCGGGGCGGAGGGCGGCCTGTCCGCCGCGGGACCTCGGTGTCGTCTGGGTTTCTTATGGAAGGGGCCCTCCAAACACCAAAAACCGCCCCCGTTTCCGGGGGCGGTGGTGTCGCCGGGGGGCTTACTTGCCCAGGGCCGCCTGGGCGGCCGCCAGCCGGGCAATCGGCACCCGGTAGGGCGAGCAGCTGACGTAGTTCAAGCCGACCTTGCAGCAGAACTTCACGGAGGCCGGATCGCCGCCGTGTTCGCCGCAGATGCCGCACTTGAGGTCCGGGCGGGTGCTGCGGCCTTTCTTGACCGCCATTTCCACCAACTGGCCCACACCGGTGACATCCAGCGTCAGGAACGGATCGACCGGGAGGATCTTCTTGTCGAGGTAGTCCGGCAGGAACGATCCGATGTCGTCGCGGCTGAAGCCGAACGTCATCTGGGTCAGGTCGTTGGTCCCGAAGCTGAAGAACTCGGCGCTTTCGGCGACGGCGTCGGCCGTCAGGGCCGCGCGCGGGATTTCGATCATGGTGCCGACGAGGTACTTCACCTTGGACTTCTTGGCCTTGAGGACTTCTTCCGCGGTCTTGCGGATGACCTCGGCGCAATAGTCCAACTCGGCCTTGGTGCCGATCAGCGGGACCATGATTTCCGGCAGGACCTTGCGGCCGGTTTTGGCGACGTTGCAGGCCGCCTCCATGATGGCCCGGGTCTGCATGACGCAGAGTTCCGGATAGGTGATCGAAAGGCGGCAGCCGCGATGGCCCAGCATGGGGTTCATCTCGTGGAGCTTCTTCACCCGCGCGGTGACGACATCGACCGTCGTGCCCATCCGCTTGGCCATCTCGGTCTGGCCGGCCTTGTCCTGCGGCACGAACTCGTGCAGCGGCGGATCGATCAGGCGGATGGTCACGCCGTAGCCGTCCATGGCCTTGAAGATGCCTTCGAAGTCGCTGCGTTGCAGGGGCAGCAGCTTCGTCAGCGCCTTCTCGCGGGCCTGGAGGTTCTCGGCGAGAATGAACTCGCGAACCGCCCAGATGCGCTCGCCCTCGAAGAACATGTGCTCGGTGCGGCACAGGCCGATGCCTTCCGCGCCGAAGGCGCGGGCCGCCAGGGCGTCCTTCGGGCTGTCGGCGTTGGTGCGGACATTGATCTTGCGATACTTGTCGGCCCAGTCGCTGATCTGCTTGTACATCTGGTAGATGGGGTGCTTCTGCGCCTGCTTCTTGCCGCCGACGATCGCCGTCACCACGGGGCTGTCCTCGGTCGGAATCTGGCCGACATACACCAGGCCCGTCGTGCCGTTGAGGCTGATCCAGTCGCCTTCCTTCAGCGTGGTGCCGCCGGCGGAGATGGTCTTGGACTTGTAGTCGATGAGCAGTTCGCCGGCGCCGGCGATGCAGCACTTGCCCCAGCCGCGCGCCACGACCGCCGCGTGGGAGGTCATGCCGCCCGTGCTGGTCAGGATGCCCTGCGCCGCCCACATGCCGCCGACGTCCTCGGGGCTCGTTTCGTGACGGACCAGGATGACCCGTTCGGACGGATTGGCCTTGACCATGGTTTCGGCGGTATGCGCATCAAAGACGATCTTGCCCACGCCCGCGCCGGGACCGGCCGGCAGGCCCTTCGTCAGCGCCACGGCCTTCTTTTCCGCCGCCATGTCGAAGATCGGGAACAGCAATTGCTCCAGGTCCGAACCCGTGACGGTGGCGATCGCCTCGTCGGGCTTGAGGATTTTCTTCTGCGGCTTGCCGGTAAAGAAGTCCTTGCCGGTGGCCATTTCGACCGCCCAGCGGACGCCGGCGAGACCGGAGCGCTTGGCATTGCGCGTCTGGAGCATCCACAACACGCCCTGCTCGACCGTGAATTCGACGTCCTGCGGATACTTGTAGTGCTCCTCGAGCTTCTTCATAATCGCGCGGAGATCCTTGTGGGCCTTGGCCCAGATCGGACTCTTCTCTTTGGGCATCTCGTCGATGTGCTTCGGCGTGCGGATGCCGGCGACCACGTCTTCGCCCTGGGCGTTGACGAGGTATTCGCCCATCGGCTCTTCCGAACCCGTCGAGCCGTCGCGCGTGAAGGCCACGCCCGTGCCGGATTCGTCGCCCATGTTGCCGTAGACCATCGAACAGACGTTGACCGCCGTGCCCAGCAGTCCGGTCACCTTGTTGATCTGGCGGTACTTGATCGCGCGCTCGCCGTTCCAACTGCCGAACACCGCGTTCACGGAGGCGATCAACTGTTCGAACGGATCCTGCGGGAAGGGCTTCTTGACCTTCTTCAGGTAGACCTTCTTGTAGATCTCGCACAGCTCCTTGAGCTGGTCGGCGGTCAGGTCGGTGTCTTCCTTGGCGCCATACTTCTTCTTCAAGGCAATCATCTCGACCTCAAAGTCATGGTGATCGAGGCCGGTCGTGGGGCCCATCACCACGTTGCCAAACATGTCGATGAAGCGGCGATAGCAGTCCCAGCCCGTGCGGGCGTTGCCGGTGCTCTCGATGAAGCCCAGAACGGACTTGTCGTTGAGGCCGAGGTTGAGGACGGTGTCCATCATGCCCGGCATGGAAATCGCGGCGCCCGAGCGGACCGACACCAGCAGCGGGTTCTTGGGATCGCCCAGCTTCTTCTTCATCTTGGTCTCCAGCTTCTTGAGCTGGGCCTTGAGCTGCGCCAGCATCCCTTCGGGATACTGGTTGTTATGCGAGGAATAATAGGCGCAGGCTTCAGTCGAAACCGTGAAGCCCGGCGGCACCGGCAGTCCGGCGTTGGCCATCTCGGCCAGATTGGCGCCCTTTCCGCCCAGGATCGCCTTCATCGAGGCGTCGCCTTCGGTGTTCTCTCTCCCGAAGCCATAAAAATAGACATACTTCTTTGCCATGTTCATCTCCGTTTGATGGCCCTTCCGGACCCTTTGTTCTTAAAGCAACGCCACGCGGTGACGGCGTGGCAAAACTCGCGGGAGTCTCCCCCGTTTCCCCCCAGTTTGTCAAGCACAGGCCGAGAAAAACGTTTAACCCGGACCCTTCTGCGCACTCCGCGGGCCGGATCAGTAGGTATACCCGATAAAGAAGCTGAACCGGCCGCTATCCGACGTCACATCGTCGGTATTGATCGGCCAGGCGTAGTCCAACTGGATGGGGAATCCGGGGAAATCGAAGCGGACCCCGATGCCGTAGCCGTCGTTGAAGACGCCGTCGCCGACGGCCTCATCCTCGCCGGCGACCTTCTCATAGAGGTCCTGCCAGACGATGCCGGCATCGTAGAACACGGCAAAGCGGACCTTTTCAAACAATGGCAGGGTGTATTCCACGGTGGCATGGGCTGCTGAGCGGCCGCCCAGCGCCTCGTTGTTTTCGTCCTTCGGCCCCAGCCTGCGGTACTTGATGGCCCGGACGCTGCGCGGCCCGCCCAGGAACAGGCGGTCGAAGATCGGTACGCTGTCGGAATCGCCATACTCCTGGACCATCGAGGTCCACCCGCGCAGGTTGAGCACGTGGTCGAACCACAGCGGGAAGAACTGGGAACCGCGCAGGCTGAACTGATAGGTGTCGGTCTCCCCGCCGAAGGGCCCGCCGGCCAGCGTGGCCGAGGCCGATCCGCGGAACCCGCGCGTGGGCAGGAACGGGTGGTTGCGGGTGTCGCGAATGAGTTCCAGGCTGCCAAAGCTCTTGAGGCGCTCGACGGCCTCGCGCTGGATCCGTTCGCTGGCGTTGGTCGACACGTTGCGGATATCGATGTCCTCGAGGCCATAGATCAGATTGACGCGATTGAACGCGCCCACTGGCCGGCCCAGGGTCAGGTTGCCGCCTAGCGTGACCTGCTCCCAGGCGCTGCTGTAATAGCGGGCATCCCGCCGGTACAGGTCCAGCCCCAGCGACAGCCGTCGGTTTAGGAACCACGGCTCGATCAGCGACAGTTCCAGATCCGTTCGCTTGGAGCCGGCCTGCGCGCGCAACCGCAGCCGCTGGCCGCCGCCGGTCATCCGCGGCCAGCCAAACAGGTCGAAATTGCTCTGGATCAGCTCCACATAGCCGATCACGTTGTCGATGCTGGAAAGTCCGGCCCCCAGCGACAACTGGCCGGTGCGCTGCTCTTCCACATCGAAAACCAGGTTGAAGCGATTCGAAACCGCCGTCGATTCGGGATACGCATTGACGAAGGAGAAGTAGCCCAGGTTTTTCAGTCGGCTCTCGCTGCTGCGAATGCGCACCTCGTTGAAGACATCGCCGGGGGCCACGCCGATTTCCCGGCGGATCACCTTGTCTTTCGTCTGCGCGTTGCCGCGGATGTCGATGTTCTGGATATGGGAGAGCATGCCCTCGCGAACCTCGTAGACCACCGATGCGGAAGCGGACTCGATATCGAGTTCCACGCGCGGCTCCACCCCGGTACGGATATAGCCGCGGGACCCGTAGAAGTCGCGCAGGTTTTGAGCGCTGCGGCGAATGCCCTCCATGGCGGCCGGCCGGTCGGACGCGGCCACCACCCCGCGCTCCAGGTCCGCCACCGGGAACACCTCGACCCCGTTGATCCGCCACTCGGACAGGCGGTACAGAGGGCCCGGATTCACGGCAAACGTCACATCGATCTTGCGCCGGCCCACGTAGGTGAACACCGGCTCACCGACGGTCGCCGCCAGGAATCCCCGGTCGAGGAACACCTTCCGCACGGCCTCGCGGTCGATCATCAGGCTGCCGGGATCGTAGAGGCCATCGTTGTTGATCCACGACAGCCACGAGGACTGCCGCTGGGTCATGGCCTTCAGCAACTCCTTGCGCGCGACCATCGGCGGCTTGCGCAACCGCGGAAGCCGCGGCGGGCGCGGCAGGCCCTCGAAATGTATCCGGCGCACGAAAGCCCGCCGTCCTTCCTTGACCTGGATGTCGACATCCACGGACTCCGGACTGTCTTCCACCGGCTTCAAGGTCCAGGTCAGCCGGGCATCGGGATAAAAATCCTTGCGATAGGTTTCGCGAACGGTTTGGGCGCGTTCGCCGAGCAGCGCCTGGTCCACGAGGTCGCCGGAACCGATTTCGAGCAGGTTGCGGACCTTGCGGTTGCCCAGGCGGTCGGCGCCGGTGATGCGCAGCGACCGGATGCGCGGGCGTCCGGCCACCCGATAGATCAGGATGGCGCTGCCGTCCGGCGCCGTTTCCACGCGCACTTCCGCATACGAAAACACGCCGGCGCGCTGGATCGCGCGGATATCTTCCGACAAGGCCATGCGATCCAGTTCCAAGCCCTCGCGGGAATGGATCTGCGCCCGGACCTGCTCCGCGCTGACCGGTACATCGTCCACGGGGACCACGCGGATCTCGCGAATCGTCGTCGCCGACGTCGCGGCCGCGGCCCACAGCCAGGCCGCCACGGCCCAGAGGCCCAGGCGCTTCCCCTTCATCAACCATCCGCTCATTCCGCCTCCGCATCCATCTGTTCGATCCGGTTGCCAAACCGGGTGTAGCGCTCTTCAAAGTCCAGCCGCACTTCGCCCACGGGCCCGTTGCGGTGCTTGGCAATGTCCACGATCGCCAGCCGCAGGTCGTCCGCGTCTTTGTCGTTCTTGTAGCGGCACGGCCGACGCAGCAGCATCACCACATCCGCATCCTGTTCGATCGCGCCCGAGTCGCGCAAATCGGACAGCTTGGGCACCGCGCTCTTGGAGTCGCGCGTTTCGGGCGCCCGGCTCAACTGGCTCAGCACCAGCACCGGCACCTTCAGCTCCTTGGCCATGCCCTTCAGGGCCTGTGAAATCGCGGCCGTCTCGCGCTGGCGCCCCTCCTGCGCGAATTTGGAATAGTTCATCAACTGCAAATAGTCCACCACGATGAATTCGATCCCGTACTTGCGCTTGAGCCGCCGCGCGCGGGCGCGCAGATCCATGGCCTCCAGCCCGGCGGTGTCGTCGACATAGATCGGCGCGCCGCGCAACAGGTCCGCCGCCGCCATCAGCTTGCCGTGTTCTTCCTTGCCCACCCGGCCGGTCGACAGTTCCTGGCTGGACACCCCCGCATGGCAGCAGATCATTCGCCGCACCAGCGATTCCGCCGACATTTCCAGGCTGAACACCGCCACCGGCACCGGCTCCTGGCCGCGCGCGCCCAGCGCAACATGTTCGGCCATGTTCAGCGCCAGCGAGGTCTTGCCCATCGACGGCCGCGCCGCCAGCACGATCAGATCGCTGCGCTGCAACCCCAGCAGTTTCTTGTCGATGTCGACAAAGCCCGTCGACAGCCCCGTGATGCCCTTCTTCTCGGAGATGAGCTTCTCGACTTCCTTCATCTCCAGGCTGACCAAGTCGCCCCACGAGCGCTCGACGCCGAGGCGCTGCTCGCTCAGAGAAAAAAAGGATTCCTCGGCCACGCCCAGGACGGACTCGGCCTCCATTTCGGCCTGGTAGCACTCTTCGGTGACCGACCGGGCCGCGGTGATGATTCGCCGCAGCAGGTGGTTGTCGTAGACGATCTGGATGTAGTAGTCGGCGTGGGCGGTGGTGGGCGTGCCTTCGATCAGGCGTCCCAGTTCCTCTTCTCCGCCCAGGACCTGCAGTTGGCCCGTTTCGCGCAGGCGGTCGGCCACCGTGACCAGGTCCACCGGCTTGCGGTTGCCGTAGAGCTCCAGCATCGTGGCATAGAGGTCCTGGTGGGCCTGCACATAGAAGGACTCCGGCGAAATCTGCCGCTCGACGCACAGGTCGAGGACTCGGCCGGCCTCTTGCAGGGCGCAGCCCAGCACGGCCCGCTCGGCGTCTTCGCTGTGCGGGGGGACCCGGTCGCCGGGCCGGACTGGCGATCGGCCAGCCGCTGCCGCCTGTGCCGCCCCGGCCATTCGCCCGCTCCCGTTCCTATGCTTCCGCCGCCGCCGCGGTCTTTTCGGCCACGACCTTCACCTTCAGCGTGCCGCGCACCTCGGGGTGCAGGTGCAGCTCGGCTTCGTGCTCGCCCAGCGCCTTGAACGGCTCGTGCATCGCCAGTTGCTTCTTCTGCAGCGGGATGCCTTCTTCGGCCAGTTTCGCCAGCACGTCGGCCGCGCCCACCGAACCAAACAGCCGCCCTTCGGCGTTCGCCTTGACCGAGCAGGTCACCACGAGGCCTTCGAGCTTCTTCAGCAGCGCCTTGGCCGTTTCCTTTTCCTCGGCGCGGCGCACTTCGGCTTCGGCGCGCTTTTTCTCGATCAACCGCTTGGTGCCGGGACTCATCGTCACCGCCCGTTTCTGGGGGAACAAAAAGTTGCGCGCATAGCCCGCCCGCACCCGGCACGTGTCGCCGGAGCGTCCCAGATCGGCGACATCGTCCAGCAGGATTACTTCCATCATTTTGCCCATGGCTCGTTTGCCTTTCCGCCGCCTAGGGCAGCAATCCCATGACCCGCGCCCGGCGGATCGCCCGCTTGACCTGCCGCTGCTGCTTCGCGTTGGTTCCCGTCAGCCGCCCGGGCAGGATCTTGCCCCGCTCGGTCATGAACTTGCGCAGGAATTCATAGTCCCGGTAGTCGACCTCCTGGTCGGCCTTCAACATGCGGACGCGCTTGCGCGCCACCTCGTCGGCATTCGTTTTCCGGGGAGTCCGTTTTCGTTTTGGCTTCATCATAGTGCTTGCTACTCCATGTTAAAAGGGAATGTCTTCGTCATCGGTCGACTTGGCCAGGGGTTCGTCGAATCCGCCCGGGTCGGCGACGGCCGATCCGCCGGCCGACGGCGGGGCGTCGCGCACGGCGCCATCGCGGCGCGGCCCGCTGAGGAACTGGACCCGGTCGGCGCGCACTTTCAGGCGCGAGCGCTTCTGGCCCGTCTCCTTGTCGTCCCAGGAATCCAGTTGCAGGCGGCCTTCCACGCAAATCGGCGACCCCTTGGTGAGGTACTGGGCGCAGTTTTCCGCCTGGCGGTCCCACACATCCACGTCCAGGAACACCGTGCGCTCAACGCGCTCGCCGCTCTTGTTCTGGAACGATTCGCTCACCGCCATGCGCAGCGTCACCACCGCGGTCCCCGAGGGAATCCGCCGCAGCTCGGGATCGTGCGTCAGGTTGCCGATCAGGAGGACCTTATTCAGCGAGGCCATCGGGCTCTCCTTTCGGCGGGGCCGGCGGCGCCGGCGGCGCCACGACGACCTGGACGCGGAAGACGTCCGTGTTCAGCTTCAAGCGGGCCTGCAGCGGCGCCACCTTTTCGCCGTCCAGCGCAAAGGCCATCAGCGCATAGTGGCCGCTCTGCTGCTTCTGCATCGGCCGGGCGAACTCGCGCTTGCCCAGACGCGTGCAGCTCGAGACCGCTCCGCCCAGTTTTTCAATCTCCACGCGCACCGCATCCACCGCGGCATCCCAGTCCGTTTCCTTCAGGCTCTCCCGAAAGATGATCATCGCCTCGTATTTGTTCACCTCATTCTCCTGCGTTGTATCGATTCATCGCGCTGTCGACGCCGTGCACCAGCACGTGTTCCAGGGCCTCGGCCGCGCGCACCGACGTCGCCGTCAACTGCTCGCGCTCCTCCGCGCCCATCCGCTCCAGCACGTGATCCTTCAAATTCGTTCCCTGTTTCTGTTCTCCCACTCCGACGCGCAACCGCACAAAGGCCTCGCTGCCGAGATGCTCGATCACCGACTTCAGTCCGTTGTGGCCCCCGGCGCCGCCTTTGGCCCGGATTCTCAACGTACCCGGGGGCAGATTGACGTCATCGGTCACCACAATCAAGTCTTTTGCTTCCAGGCCGGCCGGCCGCATCAACCCGGGCAGGACCGTCCCGCTTCGGTTCATGTAGGTCAGCGGCTTCACCAGCAGCAGGTGGCCCGCGCCTTCCAGCGCCGCTTTCGCGCTCTGGACCGGGCGCCGCCAGGAGCGTCGAAACCGCACCCCGCGGCGGGCGGCAAACTCGTCGAGCACCGCCCAGCCGGCATTGTGCCGGGTTTGCGCGTACGTTCGACCGGGATTGCCGAGCCCCAGCACCAGTTTCATGCCCGGTTCACGCCTCCTGCCCGATTCATGCGGCTACTTCTTCTCCGCTTCGGCCTTCTCGCCTTCCTCTTCCTTCTTGGCGCTCAAGACTTCCGGCTCGGCCTCGCCCTCGGCCGTCGCGGCCACCGGCTCCACCTCCAGGCGCGGCGCCGCCACCGCCACGACCGTCTGATCCGGCTCGTCGAGCACCTTGAACGTCGAGGCGTCGACGGCGACATCGCTCACGCGCAGGGTCTGGCCCACGTGCAGTTCGCTCACATCCAGTTCCAGCTCCTCGATGGCGTCGCCGGGCAGGCACTCCAGCGTCAGCGTGCGCAACACATGCTCGAGCATGCCGCCCTGGTTGGAGACCCCGAAGGGAATCCCCATCAACTTCACGGGCACCTCGATCTGGATCGCGCGGGTCATCGAGACCTCGTAGAAATCCACGTGAATCACCCGCCCGGTGATCGGATGATGCTGCAACGCCTTCAACATCACTTTGATGGGCTTGTCCTGCCCCTCGACCGCCAGGTCCAGGATCATGTTTTCGCTGCGGTGGCTGCGCAGCATCATCACGAAGTCATGCTCGTTGAGCTGGATGTCCAACCCCGGCCGGCCTTCGCCATAGATCACCGCCGGGAACTGGCCCGTGCGGCGCAGCCGGCCCGACGCCGCGCTGCCTTTTGCCGTGCGCACTTTCGCGCTTAATTTCGTCTCTTTCATTGCATTCTCCCTTGGTGAATCTCAAATAGCTTCGACACCGATTCATCCCCGTAGATCCGCTTGATGGCATCGCCCAGCAAATCCGCCACCGACAGCACCGTCAGCGGGAACCCGTCCCAGCTCTGCTGGGGCAGGCTGTCCGTGGTCACCAGCTCTTCGATCGGCGATTCTTGCAGCCGCCGGATTCCCAGCTCGGTGATCGGGCAATGGCTCACGGCCGCCCGCACCGACTTGGCCCCGTGGGCCTTGGCCATCTTGGCCGCCGCGCAAAGCGTTCCGGCCGTCGTGGTGATGTCGTCGGTCAGGATGCAGTCCTTCCCTTCCACGTTGCCCACCAGTTCCAGCGCTTCCACCTCGGTCGCGCTCGTCCGGTGCTTGCCCGCCAGGGCCAGTCCGGCATTCAGCAGTTGGGAATAGGAATAGGCCATCTTCAGGCCGCCCGGATCGGGGGCCACCACCACGCGGTTCTCCGGCGGCAGCTTCTCGCGCAGATAGCGCACCAGCAGGGGCGCCGCATACAAATGATCCACCGGAATGTCGAAAAACCCCTGGATCTGCGGCGAGTGCAAGTCGATCGTCAAGACCCGGTCCACTCCGGCCGCCACCAGCAGGTTCGCCACCAGCTTGGCGGAAATCGGCACCCGCGAGCGGTCCTTGCGGTCCTGCCGCGCATAGGCGAAAAACGGCATCACCGCCGTGATGCGCTTGGCCGAGGCCCGGCGCGCCGCGTCGGTCATGACCAGCAACTCCATCAGGTATTCATTCGGCGAAATCCCCGTCGGCTGGATGATGAAGACATCCCGCCCCCGCACCGTCTCTTCGTACGTCACGCAAATCTCGCCGTCGGGATACCGTGTCACGCTGGCGGCGCTCAAGCCCACGCCAACCCGCGCCGCGATCTTTTCCGCCAGCGGCCGGTTTGCATTGCCTGCAAATAATTTGATGTGATCTTGCATGTCCTTCATTCTCTCATCCGCTGGTCGCCGGCCATCTGGTTGCCCGACAAGGACTCGAACCTTGACTCTGGCCTCCAAAGGGCCGTGTGCTGCCATTACACCATCGGGCATGATGGCTCGTCGATGTGGCATCCCGCAATCGCGCAACGGCAATCCTTCCGAGGCGCCGCGCCCGACCGTGACAAAGAACCGGATTCAAAAACCCGCGCACCCTACCCCCCGCCCCCCGCCCCGTCAATCCCCAAAAAGAAATCCTAAAGGCAATGCCCCAGGCAAGCGATCCCAGCTACCGATGAACACGATTCCACGGATTCGATCCAAAACCCTTCGTTTGGATCCGTGCCATCCATTTTGTGCGTTGCCGCCTTTCCGCTTTGCCGTGGGTTTCCCCATCACTCCACGGCGATTTGGATGCGGTCGCTGAGGCCGCGGGGGGTGGCGCAAACGATCTGGTGGGTGCCGGGTTCCAGGGGCCAGAACAGGGGCTGGCCGGAGCGGGACTGCCCCACGGGGCGATCGTTGACGAACCAATGCAACGTCTCGTTGGCGCGGTCGGTGGCGGCGTCGAGCGCCAGGCGCTGCCAGGTGGTTTCGTCATCGGGCATCTGGCGGAAGACGCTGCCGCGCGCAGGCGACAGGATGCGCAGGGAGGCGGACGGGGTTTCTTCGGCCGGCGCGGCGCGGCGGTTGAAGAAGGCGGCGACAGCCGTGGGCCAGACGGGTTCCGGGCCGTGGCGGTGCACCGGGCAGGGATCGTGGCGCGACACCCGCGCAATGGCCCAGTCCTCCGTGCGGTGGGCGCAATGCGGTCCGGGCACGCAGCCGCTGGCGAGGCAGGCCTCGCGCGGCACGATGCCCGGCGGCCGGGCGAAAGCGGGGCCGACGTTGCCGGGATAGAGCCGGCGGGCGAGATCCCAGGCGACGGGTGTCGCCGCCAGCCGACCCACCAGCCCATCGGAGGCGGTGCCGTCGGCGTTGCCCACCCAAACGCCAATCACCACGTCGGGATTCCAGGCCACGGTCCAGGCATCGCGCAACCCCGCGGAGGTGCCGGTCTTCCAGGCCATGACGGGCAGGCGCACGTCGGCGGCATGCCCGGTGGCATCCATGGCGCGTTCGTCGCCGGAGAGGATGTCGCCGACCAGCCAGGCGGCTTCGGGCGAGAACACCGGACGGGTGGAAGGCGGCGCGGCGGATTCGACAAAGCGCAACGGCGCCCAATCGCCCCGGCGCGCCAGCGCGGCATAGGCGTTGGCGAGTTCGAGCAGGCGCACCTCCGCGCCGCCCAGCACCAACCCGATGCCATAATGATCGGGGGTCCGGTCGAGAGTCGTCAGCCCCAGGTCGCGCAGGGTGGCAAGGAGGCGTTCCTGTCCAACGCGGCGGTGAATCTCGATCGCGGGCAGGTTCAGGGAGAGGACCAGGGCCTCGCGTGTGCCGACCAGTCCGCGGAAATCGAGCGAGAAGTTGCGCGGATCAAAGTCGCGGAAGCGCAGGGGTACGTCGGCCAACTGGGTGGCGGGCGTGACGAGGCCGCGGTCCATGGCCAGGGCGTAGGCGAAGGGCTTGAGGGTGGAACCGGCGGCGCGCGGGGCAATGGCGCCGTTGACCTGCCCGGCCCGCGGATCGGCGTAGTCGGGGGATCCAACGAGCGCGCGCACCGCTCCCGTGGCCACTTCGATCACCACGACCGCCCCGCCGTTGGCGGCGAGGCTGCCCAGCCGGCGGCGGAGGGTTTCTTCGGCCAGGCTCTGGAGGCCGGAATCCAGCGTGGTCCGCACCGCGCCGCCGGCGGAGGGCGGTGCAGGCACGCCGACCAGATCGCAGAAGTGCGGGGCGCGGAAGGGATAGACCCCGGGGCGCGGATCGAGGGGCTGGGCCAGCGCGTCGCGCCGCTGGCGGGCGGTGATGAATCCGCAGGCTTCCATGCGGTCGAGCACGTAGGCCTGGCGGCGCTTGGCGCGTTCGGGATGACGGTCGGGACGCAGGCGCGAGGGCGACTGCGGCAGGCCGGCCAGCAGCGCGGCTTCGGCCAGGCTCAGCTCGGCGGCATTTCTGCCAAAATAGCGCTGGGCGGCCGCCTCGATGCCCACGATGTTGCCGCCAAAGGGGGCGCGATCGAGATAGTGCGCCAGGATGTGGCGCTTGTCGTAGCGGCGTTCCATTTGAAAGGCGCGGAAGGCTTCGATGGCTTTCGTGGACAGGGTGCGGCGGCGCGGTTGGGCCATGCGGATGACCTGGGTCGAGAGGGTCGAGGCCCCGGAAATGCGGCGGCCATGGAGCAGGTTCTGGCCGACGGCGCGCAGCAAGGCCAGCGGGTCCACGCCGGCGTGATCCCAGAAGCGGCGGTCCTCGGCGGCGACCAGCGCCTGGACGATCCAGTCCTCGGGATCCGGCACGTAGCCGGGGCGGCAGTCGAATCCCCCCGCGCCCAGACGCACCCGTAACGGCTCGCCATGCCGATCGGCCAGCACCACGGATACGGGCAGATGCGCCAGCGCCTCGTCGGGAAATGGCACCCAGCGCAGCGCCGCCCAGAACGCCCCGGGGAGAAGAACCAGCAGGAGGAAGAGCAGAATGGGGATGCGAAGCCGCGGCGGCACGGGGGCGTCCCGGCTCCATCGGGCGAATGTCCATCCGAAACCATCCGGAGCGTCCCACTTCCATCGGGTTTTGGAGACCCGACGCCCTCGTCGGGTGGTTTTCAATCCATCACCATCCGGCACGGGGGCGTCCCGGCTCCAGTCCAACGGCTCGTTCACGGCACCACGCGCACTTCTCCGCCGGCGCCGACCCCGCGGATTTCGGGCTGGTACATGCCGGAGACGACGACCGGCGGCAGGGCGAAGACGCCGGGCGTGACCGCCCGCACCGCGTAGTGATAGACGGTCTTCTCGGACAGATGGCCGGTGAATATCAGCATGCGGTCGTCGCGCGCGTCGCGATAGCGGTCGTTTTCCTCGCGCCGCTGCAGCCAGGTGACCTGCTGCGAGGCGGCGAGATTCGGATTCTCGATCTCCAGCCCCGCCGGCAGGAGGTCTTCGATGACCAGGTGGTCGAGGGCCCCGCCGCGCGGGTCCACGCTCAACCGCACCACGAACATCTCCCCCTGCGACAGGCGGGCGGGATCCGCGGAATTCCCGGCCAAATCCAACAACTCGCGTTCGATGGCGACGCCCCGGGCTGACGGCTCTTCGGGCGTGAGCGCAACGCCTTCGTGGCGGACCCATAGATAGAGCCTTCCGGGGCCGTCGTTGCGAACCGTGACCGGGCCCCCCTCGCCGGGACCCAGCGACCAGGTCACGTCGTTGGTGCCGGAAAACGACTGCGTACGCCCGTTGGGCAGGACGAGTTCGCCGGCCACGGGCTGTTCTTCGTCGGGGAGTCGGCTGGCCAGCTTGCCGAAGGCGAGCAGCGCCATGGCGTTGTCCTGCGTATTGCCCCAATGCCCGTCGCGCTGCCGATCTCGCAACGTCTGGGCCAATTGCACCACGGCGGGATTCTCCGGCTCGATGTCGAGCCAGGCGGCAAGCAGCAGTGCGGCATCGCGAATATCGCTGTCCAGCAGTTGGCTGGGCTGGCGTTCGCGCGGCGGCGGCGGGGCCAGGGTTTCGAGCAGGTCAACCGCCTGGCGCGGTTCGCCGGCGATCAGCAGCGCGGAGGCGACATGCACGCGCGCAGCAGGATTCAGGCGGTCGGACTGCTCGCGCAGGCGCGCCGCCCAGCCGGCATCGGGCCGCCCCGCCAGGGCGAGAATGTGGCAGAGGTAGGCGCGGAGCTGCATTTCGCGGGTCCAGTCCTGTTCGGAGGTGTCGGGCGAGATGGAACGGTCGAGGCGTCCGCGCGCCCAGCCGAGCGCGGCATCGAGGGGCCCGGCGGGCACATCGAATCCGGCGGCGCCGGCTTCGACCAGGAAATGCAGCGCATAGGCCGAGACCTCTTCGCCGGTGCCCGTCGAGAACGGCCACAGCGCAAAGCCGCCGCCTTCCTGCTGCATCGAGAACACGCGCGAGATCGCCGCGGGAACCCACGCCGAGATCTCGCCGATGGCCTGCTCCGACGGCAAAAGCCGCCCGACCCACTCGCCGGCGAAGAGCAGCGGAAACGCGCCGGATACGGTCTGTTCGAGGCAGCCGTAGGGATAGTGAACCACGTAGTCGAGCGCGCGTCCCATCTGCACGGAGGGCATGGGGGAGAGTCCGCCCGAGACCATCAACGCTTCGGGCAGCCAGCCGGCCGGAGCGTCAAAGGTGGCTCTTTCGCCGGGAGCCAGGACGCGCAGCGCGGTTTCCACGCGCAATCCCGCCGCCGGACGCACCGCCAGTTCGATGGTTTCGCGATAGGTCTCTTCGCCGGCCACGACTTCGATGGTGCACAACGCCTTGCCGGGGCCAGGACCGGCCGTCAGCGGCAGGGCTACTTGGACGGATTGCCCGGCGGCAATCTCCACCCGTGTCTCGGCGACTTCGGCGCGCAGCGGGCCGCCGCAGGTGGCACGCACGATTGCCGAGAGCGTCTCCCCGCTGCCGTTATGGAGGGGAATGGCCGCTTCGGCCTGGTCGCCGATCGCCAGGAACCGCGGCAGGGCGGGCTGCACCACCAGATCGCGCTTCACCGTAACGGGCATGGAGGCCGAGCCCGTCTGGCGGTCGTTGTAGGCCACCGCCATCAGGCGCAGTTCGCCGCTGAACTCGGGCACATCCAAATGGAAGGCGGCCCGCCCGTTTTCATCCAGCGGCAGGGAGGCCGCCCAGAGCGCAACCGGCTTGAAGCGGTTCGCCTTGATGGGGTTCAACCGGCCGCGCATCATGCCCTCGCCATCGCCGCCGGGCGCGGGCGCGCTTTCGAGCAATTCCTCGACAATCGGCATCAGCTCGGCATAGAGATCGAAGGCGCTGACGCCCAGCGCGCGGCGGGCGGCAAAGATCCGCATCGGGTCCGGGGTCGGGAAGCCGGTCAACAGGCAGATGCCTTCGTCCACGGCCATCACCGTGACCCGACCGGCGGCGGGCGAGCCGTCGGCGTGGCGGACACGGACCGTGCCGGCCAGCGGCGACTGCGGACGAATGCGGGTGGGCGCATCCAGCGCGACCTGCACGACGGTTTCGGGGCGGTCCACCGGCAGGGCGATGGCGCCAATGGCTCGGTGCGCGCTCCAGACCGCCGCGGCCCGAGCCGGACGGATCATCGTCAGCGTGCACCACGCGTTGGGGAAGTACGATTCCTCCACCGCAATGTCGAGCTCGGCGGTGTTTTTTTCGAGCGTGACGACTCGCGCCTCGCGCACGCGGTCGGTTTCGATCGTCAGCAACGCCTGGCCGGCGAAGGGCGCGCGCACCTGCAGGCGGGCCGTGTCGCCCGGACGGTAGCGGTCGCGGTCCCAGGCCAATTCGACCACGCCGGGTTTCTCGCGGCTCCACGCCGCCCAGGAGGGGTCGGTCGAGGCCGCATGGAACGATAGCCGCGTCGCCGCGCCCGAAGCGGGGTCCGCCGCCAGCAGCATGTAGTCGCCGGGGCCATCCACCGTGAATTCCCAATCCATCGGCTCCCCGCCGGCCGCCAGCGTATCACTGCGCAGTTCGATCACCTCGCGCTCGGACACCCATTCGTAGCGACCGCGGTGATTCTGGCGCAGCACGGAATTCCACGCCACCCGCGACAGGGTCAACACCAGGGGTTTCCCCGTGGCGACGGGTTCGCCGTCGGGCGCGACCTGCACCACCGCGACGCGCTGCGTTTCGCCCACGCGCACCGCCCCGTTCCACGAGGGCTTCATCCCCACGTAAAACGGATAGGGATCGATCAGCGCCGAGCCATAGGCCGACATGCTGCGGCCACTGGCTTCCACCACCGTGGCGCGCAGGAGCACCTTCAGCGCCGCCGGCGGCCGCCAGGCCTTGCGCGTATCCACGTCAAACTGCCCCGCCCCGTCCGCATCCAGCCGTCCGGCGCCCACCTGGACATCGATCGGCTCAAAGCTCTTTTCGGCATCGCCGAAACGCCAGCCTCGCCAGCGGGCCGGGGCGAAGGGCTCGGGCGTGAACGTCGCGCCCGCGTTGACCCGCAGACCGCTGGCGGGGCCGCCGAAGAGATGCGCGCCGCGCACCCGGAACAGGAGGACGTCGCCCGCGCGGAAGCGGCCCTCGGGCGGATCCACATCGGCGCGGATTTGCGGCGGCACGAAGTCTTCCATGGAGACCCTCGTCCGGCCCAGCACCGTATGGGTGCCCGGCATGGCCAGTTCCAATTCATAGCGACCCGTCGGCAGGTATTCGGGCAGCACGACCTCGGTCGTCGCGGAGCCGGCTTCATCCAGTTCCACGGGGATGTCGCGGAATATCCGGCCATCGGGGCGGCGCACGCGCAACAGCCCCGGGAAGGGCGGCGGCGCCTGCATCTGGTCGTTGCGCGCGATCGCCTGGACAAACACGGTCTCCCCGGGGCGGTACACGCCGCGCTCGGTGAAGACCGCTGCCTCGATCCGGCCCTCGTCCAGATAGGGCACGCCCTCGAGTCCTTCGCCCTGGTGCACGCGCGTGCGGTCCAAATCAATGTAGGTCCAATCGCCGGCGGACTCGGCCAACACAAGGAACGGCTCCTCCCCCTTGGGCAACGCGAGCCGGGCGAGACCGTGTTCGTCGGTTTCGCCGCGCGCCAGCACCTGGTTGTTGTTTGCGAAAACCGTGAGGACGGCGCCGGCGACCGGTTCGGCCGTCCCCAATTCGTTCACCCATGCCAACAGGCCGGCGGCATCCACCCGCGCCGCCAGTCCGAGATCCGAGACCACCAGCAGCCGGCTGTCGCCCGAGGCCTTCTCGCCCCCCACCTCCAGCCAATAGACCCCGCGCGGATCGCCGTCTGTCAGCGAGCGCAAAGCCACCGTGGCCGGCGTCGGCGAGCCATCCGGCATCCGCTTCAGCGCGTTGGTTTGCGCGCGGCCGGTTCCGGTCAGATAGGCCGTGGCTCCGCCCCAGTAGCTCAGGCGGCCCGACTCGCGCAGCGCCAGATGCACCAGATTGTTGGGCATCACCGGGCTCAGGCGCGCCTCGTAACGCTCCAGCCCCGCGGTCAGCACCGGCACGGCCAACGCGCCTCCGGGCGCCAGGTAGCGCCCGGGTGAATCCAGGCGCACCGCCCTCCCGCGCGGCGGAAAATGAACCGTCCGGGTCGCATCCTGCGGCAGGCTGGACCCGTTCGCCGCCGGCAAGCCCTCTTTGAACGTGACGGTATAGATTCCCCCCGGCTGGAAGTCCCCGTTCAAGCGCACGCCATCCCACCGCCAGCGATGCGTCGGCGCCACCGTGAACGACACCTCCGGCTCGATCGTAATATAATCCGCCGCCTTGGACAGGTCCGCCGCGGCATTGAAGTCGGCAATCAGCGAGGGCGGATCGAACGAGGGACTTTCCGCCTCGACCCGTCGCAGCAGGATATTCATCTGCATCGCCAGCGAACCGGTCTCGGTCTTGTCCGTGACCCGCGACTCCCCCGCCGAGGGCATGCCCGCGGCAAGCGCGTATTCCAGTTTGTCCGACCGCACCGACTCCGTGCGGACCAGCAGGGTGTTGGGACCGGCCGCGCCCATGAGCCGGTAGTCCACCTTTCCCTGCCCCGGCGCCGACAGTTTCAGATGGCGCGTCAACTGCTCGCGGTCCGGCCGGTCGCTGAACGTCAGGCGCAGCACCAGTTCGCGCTCCGGCGAGACATCCACCTGCTCCATCCGGCGCAGGCGCAGCACGCGATCGTACACCTGTTCCTCCCCGCCCGCGGCAGACGCCTCGGCGGTCGCGATGGGGCGCGGCGGCAAATGCGACGTCCAGCGCCAGACGCCGTAGGCGTTCACCAGCAGGAACGCCACGGCCAGCGCGAACCAGTGCCTCGCGGTGATTTTCTCCACATCCGGCGCCAGTTCCGCGGTCGCGCCCAGGGCCACTTCCGCCGCGGCTTCCGCGAACGTTTCCGGCGGATCCATCTCCGCCAGGATGCGCTCGGCGACATGCAACCCCTCCTCGCCCTTTTCCCGCGCGCGGTTCATCGCCTCGGCGATGTGGTCGCGCAGCCCGGACACCACCTCCTGCCGCACGGCCGCCGGCTTGTGCGCCAACCGTTGCTCCACCTCGCGCAGGTACGCCTCGACCCGCTGCTCCACCTCACGGCTCCACTTCATGTGTTATGCTTCCTTCCCCGTTCCGGATTTCAACTCATCCAGCGCCTTCGTCAACATCGGCCAATACGCGTTCATCTCCGCCAGGCGCACCTTGCCCCGCGGCGTCAGCGAAAAATAGCGGCGCGGCGGCCCCGCGTCCGACGGCTTGTCGCGCGATTTCAGGCAGCCCTCCTCGCGCAACCGTCCCAGGATCGGATAGACCGTGCTCTCCGAAACCGACAAGTCCTCGATCCGCTTCAGGGCCTGCACGATCTCATAGCCGTAGCTCTCCCCCCGGCGCAGCACCAGCAGCACGCAGTACTCCAGCAGCCCCTTGCGCAACTGGGTGATCCAGCCCTCGATCATGAACTACTCCGCATCATGTATTACGCAATACAGAATAGTTCCCGGGCCGTCAAGCCCGTTTTATGAAGGTCGGGGTCAGGCATTAAGATTTAAGATTTCAAATCTTAAATCTTAATGCCTGACCCCAGTTGGCGGGCGAAGGCGGGGAGGCGGGGGTCGCGGGCGCCCATGAGGAGGAGGGTATCGCCGGGGCGGGCCTCGGCGGACAGGGTAGCGGTCAGCTCGTCGAATCCGGGGGCGGGGGTCGCGGCCACGCCGAGAGCCTTCAGCCGTGCCACGAGCGCCTCCGAACCGATCGAGCGGTCGGCGGTGCCGCCGGCGTCGAAGACGGGCAAAATCCAGAGCCGGTCGTCCGGCCGGCACACCGAAGCGAACGCCTCGGCCAGGGGGTCGAGCATCGCGCGCAGGGGGCCAAAGCCATGCGGACGCCATACGCCCAGCACGCGGCGATAGGGTTCCGCCACCGCCGTCCAGGCCGCGGCGATTTTTGCCGGATTGTGGGCGTAGTCGTCAAATACGCGCACCGGCCCGCCGACGTCCACCCGTTCCAGGCGGCGCTGGATGCCCCCGAATCGCGACAGGGCATCGGCGATCTTTTCGGGTGCATGGCCCATCCGCGCGCAAAGTTCCGCCGCCAAGACGGCGTTGAGCGCGTTGTGCCGACCCGGCTGCCGCAGAGTCAATTCCACGCCGCGCCACGACACGCACACGCCTTGGGGCATTTGCCTCGGCCGGGCCGCGACTTCATGAATCTCGGCCGAAATCGAACCCAGAACCGCCCCCACCCCCGCGCCGCAGACCAGGCCCCTCTTCACCTGGCGCGCGTAGGCGCGAAACAGGTCCTGCACTTCCGCCAGCGTAAAATGATCCTGCGAGATGTTGGTCAAAATGGACCACTCCGGATGGAAATTCAGCAGCGAGCGATCGCTTTCGTCCACCTCGATCACCCACGGGGCGTTTTCTCCGCCAAGGCGCACGTTGCCGACCTGCGCCGCGCCGGCCCAATCGACCAGCGCGCCGCCGTTGATCACCGTCGGATCCGCCCCCAGTTGCTCGAGCATCCAGCCGAGCATGCCGGCGGTGGTGGTCTTTCCGGCCGTACCGGCCACCGCCAGGATCGTTTGATCCCGCGCCATTTCCGCCAGCATTTCCGCCCGGTGCTTCACGGGGACGCCCTGCTTCCGCGCCGCGATGGAATCCGGATTGTCCTCTTCGATCGCGGTGCTGTAGACCACGGCTTCGGCACGGGCATCGATCGCCCGGCCATCCTGGGGCACGATCTCGACGCCCGCTGCGCGCAGCACATGAAAGATGGGAAGAGACGGGTCTTGATCGAAGAAGCGGTCCGATCCCGTCACGCGCTCGTGGGTCCAGCGCAGCGCCTGCGCAAGGGCGCTCATGCCGACGCCGGCCACCCCCGTGACGTGAACATGCCCGCCCATGGCGTTTCTCACGCCCTGGCGTCGAGCGGATTGCCCTGCGGCCAGATGAAGACCCGCGCCGAGAGCCCGCCGCCTTCCTCCACCTGCAAGTGCGCGCCGCGCACGGTGCCCTTCAGGTGGCCGCCCTCGCGGACCGACACCAGCCCCGTCGATTCGATATCCGCCTCCAGCGTGCCGAGCAGTTCCAAATGGTGCACCTGCAGCTTGTACTTGAAACGCATGTCCTTGCCCGCCGCGATACGCAGGTTGCGCATCGTGAGCTGGCGCGGATGCGGCTGGGCCTGACCGCCCAGCTCCAGCCACTGGTTGCACTCGATGCTGGAGCGATCGTCCATGTCGCCTTCGAGGATCACGTTGCCGGCGAGAATGCGCGCACCCTCCAGCCGCCCAGTCGGCCGGATGATGACGCTTCCTCCCGTCTTGATCTCCTCGGACCATGGGCCATCGATCACGTAATCGCCCATGTCGATTTTCTCGCGGCACTTGGAGCAATAGATGGTGCGCGTGGTGCCGGAGAGCTGGAACTCGTAGCCGCAGGCAAAGCAGCGGATCGTGCGCTTCGTGGGCTGGATCGTCTTGACGATATGCGGGCTGTCGGCGGGTTTGGCTGCGGGCGGCGGACGCGACGACCGGTCTTCCGCCGGACGCACCCCGCCAGGCTTCGGCAGGAGGCCCTCCTGCTGAACCTGCGCGAGCCCGCGCACGACGGAGAATCCGTCCATCACTTTGGTCTTTTTGGCCACGCCGCAATCCTTTGCTTCACCTCAACCGGGCTCCGCCATCGGGGGCGGGACGGACCGGTGGAGCAAACCGAATCCTGATGGCTTAGCGCTGCTGCCCGCCGGACGCCGGAGGCGGCACGGGCTGGGCGTTGGGATTGACCTCGGAGCGGCCGACAAACGTCACGCCATCCTCGACCGACAGGCGCTTGGCCTTGATGTCGCCGTTGACGGTGGCCGTCGACTTCATCTCGATCTTGTCCTTGGCCAGGATGTTGCCGTTGATCTTGCCTTCGATGGTGACCGAGGTCGCCGTCACGTTGCCTTTGACCTGTGCGTTCTTGCCGAGGGTGGCATTGCCGCCGCACGACAACTCGCCTTCCAACTTGCCGTCGAGTCGGATCGACCCGTTGCATTTGACCGTGCCGATGATTTCGACATCCGCACCAATGACCGATTCTTGAAGTTCACTGCTCATGGGCTGAATCTCCTGGGTGGTTGTTTTCTTTTCGGGCGAGTATGCCTTGCCGCCGCCCGTCGGACAAGCGCCTCTTGCCTCCCCTCCCCGCAACCGCTATCCTGCGCCCATGAATCCGAACTCCGGCGCGACGGTCTTCTGCCTCCGATGGACTCCGGGGCCGGCCCGCCCGCCGGCGGCACGCCGATCCCTCCCCGCCCGTTCAACCGGCTCGTCGCCGCCGCGTGGCCGGGAATCCGGGTAAACCGTTTGACACCCTTGACGGAGCGCTATACGTTGCCCACCATGGCGTTTGTTTCAACATCCGAAACCCGGCCGAATGGGGATACCCGCCCGCCCCCGATCGGCATCTTTTCGCCTTCGCTTTTCCCGCCGTTCCATATCGCCCTGGAAGAACACCTGCGCCAATCCGTGCGCGCCCCCGACCACCACGACTTTTTCCTGTGCAGCCGCAACGGGCCATCCGTCATCGTGGGGCGTAACCAGGATGCCCTGGCCGAAGTCAGTCCACAGGCCCGTCAAACGGGCGTGAACGTCTACCGCCGCACCAGCGGCGGAGGTGCCGTGTATCACGATGAGGGCAACCTGAACTGGAGTTGGATCGTCGCCGGCGGACTCCCCGACCGCGAGCGCCTGCTCTCGACCATTCTGCGCATACTCCGGGATCTAGGCATCGACGCCCAGTCCGGTCCGCGTTCCGGCCTCTATGTGGACGGCCGGAAAATCGGCGGCACGGCGGCCGCCGCCGGAAACGGCGTTCTGCTGTTTCATGGCACCTTGCTGATTTCCACGGATCTTGATCAGCTTCAATCCAGCCTGGCCGCCCACACCCCGACCTATGCCATTCACGACGCCGCCACCCGCAAGGGCGTCCCATCGGTGCCGTCCCGCCAGCTCACCACCCTGGCACACCTGCACCCGGGTCTGGATGTGACTACCCTTCAAACCTCGCTGTTCACCGCCATCGTCCAGGACGGCGTCCCGCGGCCGCCCGGCCATGTTGCCGATCTGGACGTGGTGACCGCCCTGGCCGACGAATACAGCCGTAACTCCTGGATTTTCCATCGCCAGCCCCCAACCCGGACCCTGAGAGGTACATCATGAAAGACCAAGACCCCCTGCGGGCCTTCCGCGCCCTGCTCGACTCCGTTCGCGTCGGCCTCCTCAGCACCGTCAGCGCAGACGGCTATCCGCATTCGCGCTGGATGACCGCCGCCACCCTGCCGCGCGTCCAGAACGGCCTGTTCTGCGTCTCGACCGCCGGATCGCCCAAGGTCAGCGAAATCGAGGCCTGCGACAAGGTCCAATGGACCTTCCAATCGCTTGCCCTCGACGAAATCGTCTGCATCTGCGGGCGGGCGATCGTCTTGAGCACCCCCGGCCTCAAGGCCGAAGTCCTCGAGGCGCTCGGCCCCAACCTCACCAACTTCTGGCGTGTCAACCCCGACCCCGCCAAGCTTGTCGTCATCGAAACGGTCATCGAAAAGGTCCGCCTCTTCCGTCCCATGGAACGCCTCAACGTGCAGACGGAGGTCCAGCCATGAGCGAGTGGAATGCCGAACTGCTTTGGAAGCTCCGGGCCGACATGGTCCTGATGCGGGTTTTCGAGGAAAAGGCCGGCCAGATGTACGGCCTGCGGAAAATCGGCGGCTTCTGCCACCTCTACAATGGCCAGGAGGCCATCGCCGCCGGCTTCGCCAGCGTCATGGATTATGCCAAGGATTATGTCCTCACCGGCTACCGCGACCATGGCCATGCCCTCGCCGCCGGCATGGAGCCCAAGGCCATCATGGCCGAGCTCTATGGCAAGGTCACCGGCTGCTCGCGCGGAAAAGGCGGCTCCATGCACATGTTCGATGCTCAACGCCATTTCCTTGGCGGCAACGGCATCGTCGGCGCCCAGATCCCCGTCGCCGCCGGCGTCGCCTTCGCCCAAAAGTACCGCAAGACCGGCGGCGCCACCGTCGTCTACTTCGGCGACGGCGCCATCCACCAGGGTGCCTTCCACGAGGCCATGAACCTCGCCAAGATCTGGAAGCTCCCCCTCGTCTCCGTCTGCGAAAACAACCAATGGGGCATGGGCACAAGCTGGAAGCGCGTCTCCTCCGTCGACGACTTTTCCATCATGGCGACCGCCTACGGCATGCGCGGCGAACTGGTCGACGGCATGGATGTCCTCGAAGTCCGCGACGCCGCCCTGCGCGCGCTGGCCGAGGCCCGCGAAGGCCACCCCGTCCTGATCGAGGCTCGCACCTACCGCTACAAGGGCCACTCCATGAGCGACCCCCAGAAGTACCGCACCCGCGACGAGGTGGACGAATACAAGAAGCAGGACCCCATCCTGATCCTCGAGACCCGCATGAAGGAGGAAAAGCTCTGGGACAACGCCAAGGCCGAAGCCCAGGACCGCGCCGCCGAAGAGGCCACCAAGGAGGCCGTGGAATTCGCCGAGAATTCCGCCGAACCCGCCCTGCACACCCTGTATGAAGACATCTACGCCGGGGAGCCGTTCTTCATGGCCCCGTCCGGACAACCCGTTTGACAAGGAGTCGCCACCATGTCGCAGCTGAGTTATCGAGACGCCCTCAACCGGGCCCTGGACGAAGAATTGGCCCGGGACGATGCCGTCGTCCTCATGGGCGAGGAAGTCGCCGAATACGACGGCGCCTACAAGGTCTCCCGCGGACTTCTCGGCAAGTACGGCCCCGAGCGAATCCTCGACACCCCCATCACCGAACTGGGGTTCACCGGCCTCGGCGTCGGTGCCGCCATGGTCGGCCTCAAGCCGGTCGTCGAATGGATGACCCACAACTTCGCGCTGCTGGCCCTCGACCAGGTCGTTAACGAGGCCGCCAAGACCCGCCACATGTCCGGCGGACAGTTCAACGTCCCCATCGTCTTCCGCGGCCCCAACGGTCCCGCCGAATTCCTCTCCAGCCAGCACTCGCAGGCGCTCGCCAGCTACTGGGTCCACGTGCCCGGCATCAAGGTCGTCGCCCCTGCCTTCCCCGCAGACGCCTATGGCCTGCTCAAGAGCGCCATCCGCGATCCCGACCCCGTCGTCGTCCTCGAAGCGGAAATGCTCTACGGCTTCAAGGGCGAAGTGCCCGACGAGGAGTTTCTCGTCCCCATCGGCAAGGCGGCCATCCTCCGGCCGGGCGAGAACATCACGCTCATTTCCTTTAGCAAGCCCGTCCACCTGCTGCTGCAGGCGGCCGCCGAACTTGCCAAAGAAGGCATCGAAGCCGAAGTGATCGATCTGCGCAGCCTGCGCCCGCTCGACGAGGACACCCTCATGGCCAGCGTCGCCCGCACCGGCCGCGCCGTCGTCGTCGACGAGTCCTGGCCCGCCGCGAGCGTCGGTTCCTACGTCGCCCACCGCATCGCCACCGAATGCTTCGACCTCCTCGATGCCCCGGTCGAGTTCGTCTCGAGCGAAGACGTCCCCATGCCCTACAACCACGCGCTGGAACTCGCCGTCCAGCCCAGCGTGCAGAAAATCGTGAACGCCGCCAAGAAAGCCCTCTATCTGGAGAACCCCCATGGCTGAGCCCATTCTCATGACCGCCCTGTCCCCCACCATGACCGAGGGGACCATCGCCCAGTGGCTCGCCCAGGAGGGCCAGGCCCTCAAGTCCGGCGACGCCCTCTGCGAGGTCGAAACCGACAAGGCCACCATGACCTACGAGTCGCCCGCCTCCGGCACGCTCCTGAAAATCATCCTTCAGGCCGGCTCCGCCGCCGCCGTCGGCCAGCTCATCGCCGTCATCGGCAAGCCCGGCGACAACTGGGAAGACATCGCCGCCCAGGCCAAGAGCGCCACCGCCCCGGCTCCGGCTCCCGCCGCTCCCGCCGAGACAGCTAAACCCTCGCCCGCGCCTGCTCCCGCAAAAGCCGCGCCGGTTTCGGCTCCGCCGCCTCCCCCGGCACCCGTACCGGTGGCATCACCGCAAAGCGCGCCCCAATTGGCGCCCGGCGTCCCGCGCTCCTCGCCGCTCGCCCGCAAGCGCGCCAAGGAAAAGGGCATCGATCTCCGCGCCATCCGCGGCACCGGCCCCGGCGGACGCATCACGGTCCGCGACGTCGAAAACGCCCACGCCGCCCCCGCCCCGGTTCCCGCCGCCCGGCCCGCCACCCCTGCGGCCAAGGGCAAGCCACCCGTTGCCGGCGCCGCCGTCAAGGGGTTGCGCGGCGACCGCGTGTCGCTCTCCAAGATGCGCGCCATCATCGCCTCCCGCCTCAGCGAAAGCTATGCCCAGGCCCCGCACTACTTCGTGCGCATCGCCATCGACATGGAACGCCTCTTCGCCCTGCGCAAGGACATGAACCAGGGCCGCGAGCAGTCCCTCTCGCTCAATGCGTTCCTCCTCAAGCTGGTCGCGGCGGCCCTCGAACGCCATCCGGTCATCAACGCCAGTTGGCAGGGCGATGCCATCCAGTATCTGCCCTCCGCCGACATCGGCCTCGCCGTGGCCATCGAGGGTGGACTCATCACCCCCGTCGTCCGCGCCTGCGAAACCAAGGGCATCGAGGCCATCGACGCCGAACTCGGCGCGCTGATCGCCAAGGCCCGCTCCGGCACCCTCGTCCCCGAGGAATACACCGGCGCCAGCTTCACCATCAGCAACCTCGGGGCCTACGGCGTCGAGGAGTTCACCGCGATCATCAATCCGCCCGGCTCGGCCATCCTCGCCCTCGGCGCCGTGGCCGAGGAGTCCGTCGTGCGCGACGGCGCCGTCGTCCCGCGCCGCATCCTGCACGCCACCCTGTCCTCCGACCACCGCGTCATCGATGGCGCCCAGGCCGCCGCCTTCCTGGCCGACCTCCGCGCTTTCATTGAAGAACCCGCCCGCGCTTTGCTATAAGAGGACGCATGACCACCGAAACCGTGTACGATCTCGCGATTCTCGGCGCCGGCCCCGGTGGCTATGTCGCCGCCATCCGCGCCGCCCAGCTCGGCCTCAAGGCCTGCATCGTCGAAAAAGACAAGCCCGGAGGCGTCTGCCTCAATTGGGGGTGCATCCCCAGCAAGGCCCTGATCCACCAGGCCGACCTGCTCCACGGCATTCCGCATCTGCAGAACCTCGGCATCGCCGTCGACACCGCCAACCTCGATTTCGCCAAGGCCCACAAGAAAAGCCGCCTCGCCGCGGATCGCCTCTCCAAGGGCGTCCAGTTCCTGCTCAAGAAAAACGCCATCGACGTCATCCCCGGCGAAGGTCGCCTCGCTTCGCCCACCGAGCTCGTCGTCAACGGCGAACAACGCATCAAGGCCCGCGCCATCCTGCTCGCCACCGGCAGCCGCCCCCGCGAACTCCCCGGGCTGGCCTTCGACGAAACCACCGTCCTCTCCAGCACCGGCGCCCTGAATCTGAAGAAGCTCCCGAAAAACATCGCCATCCTCGGCGGCGGCGCCATCGGCATGGAAATGGGCTACGTCTGGAATGCTTTCGGCGCCAACGTCACCATCATCGAAGCCCTCGACCGCATCCTGCCCCTCGAGGACGCCGAAGTCGCCGCCCTCGTCCGCAAGATTTTTGAAAAACGCGGTGTCAAATTCATCACCGGCGCCTTCGCCTCCGCCGGCTCCCGCGGCCCCAAAGGCCTCGGCCTCGACCTCAAGCCCGCCAAGGAAGGCAACCCCGGAATCCCCTCGCGGGTCGATGCCGATGCGGTTCTCGTCGCCGTCGGCCGCGTCCCCAACACCGCCGGGCTCGGCCTGGAGGAAATCGGCATCGCGCTGGAACGCGGATTCGTGCCCGTCGGCGACTACTGCGAAACCGCCGCCAAGGGCGTCTACGCCATCGGCGACATCACCCCGACCCCCCAGTTGGCCCATGTCGCCAGCAAAGAGGGCGAACTCGCCATCGAACACATCGCCTCGGTTTTGAAAGGACATCCCGCGCCCCGCGAACGCCGCGTGGATCCGTCCCTGATCCCCTCCGCGGTCTACTGCGATCCCGAAATCGCCAGCTTCGGCCTGCTGGAAGAAAAGGCCAAGGCTCAGGACATCCCGCACAAGGTCTTCAGCTTCCCCTACCGCGGCATCGGCAAGGCCGTCGCCACCGAAAAATCCGAAGGCTTCGTCAAGATTGTCGCCACCCCCGACGGCGGCGAAATCCTCGGCGCCGCCATCGTCGGCGAACGCGCCACCGACCTGATCCACGAGCCCCTCCTCGCCCGCGCCGCGGAACTCACCGTCGCGGACATCGCCGACCTCATCCACGCCCACCCCACCGTGGCCGAAGGCGTCATGGAAGCCGCCCGCGGCCTCCTCGGCCGCGCCGTGCACGTATAGCTGACGGCAAATCCCGGATCCCAGACCCGCACGACCTTTTCATTCGTGCGATTCGCTCAATCCGGAATGGCCTCTTCCGAGTTTTCCACAGCATGGAAAAAGGTTCGGAGGTTTTTCCACAGCATGGAATCCGGCGGCTGCCGGGCCACGCCGTGGAAAACCGGCGACCGAGACTGGGTCAGCCTCCCCGGGCCCGCCAGTACCAGGCGGCGCAGGCGGCCAGGATGGGCAGCGCCACAACCGTCTGCCAGAAGCGTTGCGGCAACCGGCGGAGCCGGCGGCGGCTGCCCCCCGCCTTTTCCTGAAGCGCGGTCAGCAGCATCACCTTGGCCATGCCGTTCACCCAGAGAAACATCAGCATGGGCAGCACGGCGGCCATCCGCCCTCCCCAGGGCACTTCCGCCGGCAACGCGTATTCATACAGTCCGTAAAGCGCCAGGCCCGCCACCGGCAGGTACAGGTTCCATGACCACCACCGCTGGCGGAACCGGAGCGGCCAGGCCGACAACACCACGCACAGCGCCATCCCCCAAAAACCCGCCTGCAAGACCATCTCCCTCATCGGCTGCCCGCTGCCCTTCGTCTACTGCACCAGATAAATCAGCTTCTTGTTCTCGCCATTGCGCTCGACGTCGATCACGACCGCACCCAGGCGATCCTGCACGAACTCCCCAATAAAATACTCCGCTCGGCGCTGGCTGGTCATGCGCATGGAATTGACCTTGCGAATGACGTCCCCATCCTGGAATCCCACTTGCTCGTAGAATTCCTTTTCGCCGCCTTCCATGTCCAACCGGTAGCCTGCGACCCGCCCCTCTTCGTCGCGATCCGCCTTCATCGCCAGAAACAGCGACGCCAAGCGTTCCGGGTTGTCCATCATCTCCTGGTAGTAGTCCAGCACCGCCTGCCGGTTGAATTCCCAGCGCAACTCGCCCACTCGATGGCCGAAGCGGTTGGTTTCCAGCACGGTTGGCCCCGGATCCGCCGACGCCATCGCCCCGGACGGCGCGCGTCCCGACAGCGTGCTCGCCGCCAGTTCCAGGGTCTCTTCGCGGCTTCCATCCGAAAGCACCACATGGTCGCGCTCCACCCGCACCACCCGAACGTCGCCGATGCGCTCGTCCTCGGTTGCCAGAAACTGCGCCTTGGTCTCCAGGTCATCCAGAATGGCGCAGCGGTTCTCGCCGCCGCTTCGTTCGGGTCCCGACAGGATCAGGAAGACGCCCGCCAGCCGATAGCGCGCCGCCAGCGCCCCCGCCGCCGGGGCCGGCGCCACCGGATCGCCCGAACGAAAGATCCGCCACAGATCGCCGCCCAGCGAAGGCGCGCGATAGGTCTCGAACTCCGCCACCGCCGCGGGCCGCGCCGCGCGTTCCGGACGCGCCCCCAGCATCGACAGGGTCAGCCCCAACGCCAGCAGCGCCGCCAGCGCCAGCAGCGCCAGCGTCGCGATTCTCTTGCCTTGCCTGGACGTCAACGCCATGTCTTTCCTTCGTCTTGATGTCATCTGACAGCCGGGGCCCCGGACGTGTAAGCCGGATTCTGTCATCCGCCGAAGCGGACCCGGTCATTTGTCTGTGCGGTCAACCCGGAGCCGCCGCGCATCGCTGCGCATCGGAACGGGCCGCCCCTGCAGCTCCCTATTTGACCTTGCTCCAGGCGGGGTTTGCCTTGCACGGGACCTCTCGGCCTCCGCACGGTGGTCTCTTACACCGCCGTTTCACCCTTACCCGGACGGCCTTTCGGCGCGCCCAGGCGGTTTGGTTTCTGTGGCACTTTCCTTTCCCTTCGTTTGCCAAAGGGATTCCGCACCTCCCGGCGCGGACGCCCTGCCCTGTGGAGTCCGGACTTTCCTCCAGCGGACGCGCTTGCGCGCCCCGCCAGCGACCGGCGCCCGGAACCCCGGCTGTCAAAGATCATCGTCCCGCGGGGGACCGTCTCACGAACCAAAATACAGCATGCGGCCGCAAAAGTCGCATAGCGTCAGCGTGTCGGCCTTGCGCGAATCCACCACCTGCGCCGGCGCCAGCTTCATGTGGCAGCTCCCGCACGTGCCATGCTCCACCAGCGCAATCGCCGAATCGAGCCGCTTGGCGAAAATGCGTTCGTAGCGCGACCGCCAGGTCGGATCAATTTCCGCCGCCAGCGCCTTGCGCTCGGCTTCCTTCGCCGCCAACTCGCCGTCCAGCCCCCGGCTGCGTTCCTCGAATGCCTTGAGCTCCTCGCCAACCCGGACCTGCTCCTTGTCCAGCGACTCGTGGCGGGTTTTGACTTCGGCGCCCGCCGACTCGACGGCTTCCATCGCCTCCAGCTCCTGGTCCTCCATCTTGCGGACCCCCGACTGGGCCGTGGCGATCTCTTTCTCCAGCGCCTTGTAGCCGTCGTTGCTCTTGATCTGCAACTGCTGGTCGCGAAACTTCCGGATGTGCCCCCGCGCCGCTTCAATCTCCCCCTCCAGATGCTTGATCCGCGCCTTCGCCTCCAGCAGCCGGTGCTCGGCCTGCGCCAAGCCCTCGCGGTGGACGTTCAGGCGCGATTCAATCTGCTGCCGCCGCAAGGGGATGTCTGCTATCTCCTTCCGGAGGCGCTGGATGTCCTGATCGCATGCCTGCAAAATCACTAATTGCTCGATCGCCTTCGCCACTCGTATCCCTCGCCTTCCCGATTTGCACTCCATGAAAGAACTGTCCCGGTCTATATACCCCTGCGCGCGCCGCTTGACAAGCCTTGTTCATATTTCGCCATTGACGCCACCTCCCGCCCACCCTATAGTCCCCCGCTTTGATCGGACCTACCCCCATTCGGAGACTCAACATGAACGCGACGTATCTGGAAAAAGCCAAGGAACGGATGCCCAATATCCCGTTGCTGGTCAATGTCGTATCGAAACGCGTTCGCCAACTCAACTCCGGCCAGCGCCCCTTGATCAAGCCCGATACCCTGGACATGGACCACCTCGACCTGGCCCTCAAGGAAATCGCCGAAGGCAAGCTCTCCGCCGAACTCGGCCCCCTGCCCTCCCAGAAGGCGGAAATCGGCGACTCGCTGCTCGCGCTCTGACCGGCGCCCCCTGCGCCATTTCCATGACCGCCCGGGAAGAGACCGGCAAGGGCACGCTCGCCACCAACCGCAAGGCGCGCCACGAGTATTCCATCCTCGACTCCTGGGAGGCCGGCCTCGCCCTGACCGGCGGCGAAGTCAAAAGCTGCCGCGCCGGAAACGCCAGCCTCGCCGAAGCCTATGCCGCCTTCGACCGGCTGGAACTCTATCTCTACGCCATGCGCATCCAGCCCTATGGTCCCGCCGTGTCCGGCTTCAACACCGATCCCCCCGACCGCCCCCGCAAGGTTCTCATGCACCGACGCGAACTCGACCGCCTCGCCGCCACCCTGCAACTCAAGGGCCTCACCCTCGTTCCCCTCAAGCTCTACCTGACCCGCGGCCGGATCAAAATCCAGCTCGGCCTCGGCAAAGGCAAACTCCTCCACGATAAACGCGAAACCCTTCGCCGCAAAACCGCCGACCGAGAAACCTCCCGCGAAATCCAAAGCGCCAAATCCCGTTAACCCCGCCACTCCCCCATTCCATTCCCCCAACATGCCCGCCATTTCCTGCTCCCTGTCCTCCTTGTCCTCCGACTTGTCCGACGAAGCCTCGGCGGAGTCGGAAGCCTCGGCGAAGGAGGATGCCCCCTGTCTCCTGACCTCTGACCTCTCACTTCCCCCCCCTCCCTCCCCATGAAACGCCCTCCCCTCGAACTCACCGTCCGCACCGAAAAAATCGTCCATGGCGGACAAGCCCTCGCCCGCGACGATCGATTTGTGCTGTTTGTCGACGACGCCCTGCCCGATGAAACCGTCCGGGCGCACGTCTACAAGAAAAAGAAGAATTTCGCCTTCGCCCGTGCGGTCGACATCATCGACCCCTCCCCCGACCGGGTGGCGTCCGACTGCCTGTTGGCCAGCGACTGCGGCGGCTGCACCTTCCGGCATGCCGCCTACTCCGCCCAACTGCGCTACAAGAAAGCCATCGTGGCCGAAGCCCTCCACGACATCCCGGGGGCCGCGGAACGATTGCGCGACGTGGTTCCCGCCGACGCCATCAACGACTACCGCAACAAAATGGTCTTCAGCTTTGGCACCACCCTCGATGGCCAGCTCGTCCTCGGACTCCATCGGCGCGGCAGCTTCATTCATATCCTCCCCGCCGACTCGTGCCGGCTCCAATCCGAAGCCTCCCGCGAAATCGTCCGCCGCGTCGTGGCCCTCGCCAACGAGCTGGGCATCCCCGCCTTCCACGAAATCAAAAAGACCCACGGACTGCGCACCCTGACCATCCGCGAGGCCCGCAACACCGGCCAGCGCATGGTCGAACTGCTCTCCACCCTGCCCGATGATGAGTTGGCCGCGCGGCTCGTCCGCGATCTCGACGACTTGGCGGACACCCTCTCCTTTGCCCTTTGCACCAATCTGCACGGCCCCCCGCGCGCCGAACAGCGCGCCGTCCTCAAGGGCCCCGGTTTCATCGAGGAAGTCCTCAACGGCCTGCGCTTCCGCATCGGTCCCGACACCTTTTTCCAGAGCAACACCGCCCAGGCCGAGCGCCTCTTCGCCCGCGCCCGCGAACTCGCGACCCGAGATCGCCGCCCCCGAACCGCCTTGGATCTGTACGCCGGCACGGGCCCCGTGGCCCTTCACCTCGCCGCCGTGGCCGATCGCGTCATCGGAGTCGAGGCGTTTCCCCCATCCGTCGAAGCCGCTCGCGAAAACCTGAACCTGAACCACATCGCCAACGTCGACATGCTCGCGGCCGATGTCAACGAGAAGGCCCCCCCCGGCCTGCCGGACCGGGTCGATCTGGTGGCCGTCGATCCGCCGCGCCCCGGCCTTTCCGCCGAGGCCGTCGACTGGATCAACCGCCTGAACCCCGACACCCTCCTCTACATCTCCTGCAACCCCTCCACCCTCGCCCGGGACCTCCACCGATTCCTCGAAGCCGCCCCCTGGCGCCTCGAAGCTCTCGAACCCTTCGACCTGTTCCCCCATACCGCCCACATCGAAACCCTCGCCCTGCTCCAACGCCACGCCCCCGGCACCTGAGCCCACCCATCAGAACGGACTCGAGGCCGTGGACGCCCTCCTGCGCGTGTCTATCGGCCACCCGTTCGTGCCCACGAGCAACACTTCGTGATCCTTGCCTGCACGCCAGACACGGATGGCGCTCCAATCCCTCTCAGGCACCCGCCCGCCCGGGGCGGCTACCTGAGGAGTTACTATATACTATTTATAAATAGTATAATCCCCCGGAACCCGTTTCTCGCCGTTCCCGGGGGCCCATGGTCCTGGATGAATCCATCCGGCGATTCCGTGCCGCGGGCATCGGGGCCGCCCAGTCGGGATCCGCTCGTTCTTGCGCAATGCGGTCGCCTTCGCTAGGGTGGCGTCCATGACATTGGACCTGACGGCGCTCGAACTCCGAATTCTCGGGGCACTGATCGAAAAGCAGATCACCACCCCGGAGTACTACCCGCTGACGCTGAATGCGCTCGTGGCGGCCTGCAATCAGAAGAACAACCGCAATCCCGTGATGCAGCTGACCGCCGATGAAGTCGCGCGCGCCCTGGCCACGCTTCAATACGACCGCCAACTCGTCGGCACCTATTCCAGCGCCGGATCGCGGGCGGTCAAGTATACCCACCGCCTGACGGAGACCATCGGCGTGGACTCCCCCGAAGGGGCCATCCTGTGCGAACTGATGCTGCGCGGGCCGCAAACCCCCGGGGAACTGCGCGGACGGGCGGCCCGCATGCACCCCTTCGCCTCACCCGCCGAGGTCAAGATCGCCCTCGACAGCCTGATGGCCCGCCAGCCCGACCCGTATGTGGCGGAACTGCCCCGGCAACCCGGCTGCAAGGAAAACCGCTTTGCCCACTGTTTCGGCGACACGCCCATCCAGGATCCAGGGGCCCCGCCAGACAGCGCCCCGCCGCCGCCCGGTCCGGCCGCCACCGACACCCCTCCGCAAGATGAGACTCGCCTCCAGGCGCTCGAAGAACGCATCGCCCGCCTCGAGGCCCGCCTCGAGGCCTGGGCAGAAAGGGCGTCCGGTTGATCCGGAGCCCCCCGGCCGCGCCCCTCAACGCCCAGCCGGCCGACAGGCGATGATGCAGGTTCTTCGGTACAATGATTTGGATGTGGCGGGCCTGACCGCCCACGTGGATCGCGCCGAATCGTTCCTGGCCGCGGGCGACTTCCGCGCCGCCGATGTCAAAAAACTCAAGGGCACGCCGTTTTATCGCGCCCGGCTCAACGATGCCGACCGCCTGTTGTTTCGCTACGCCAAGATCGGCGGCCAGCAATTCCTTCTGCTCCTGGAGGTGATTCGCAACCACGCCTATGCCTCTTCGCGCTTTCTCAACGGTGCCGCCGTGGACGAAGGCAAGATCGAGAGCATTGACACCCCGGCGGATATCGAACCGGAGACGTCCGCCCCGATGGTCTACGTCAACCCCAACCTTCGCCACTTCCACTTTTTGGATCGGATCTTGTCGTTCGACGACACCCAATCGCTCGTATTCACGCTCAAACCGCCCCTGATCCTCGTGGGTTCGGCCGGCAGCGGCAAGACGGTCCTCACCCTGGAAAAACTCAAACACCTCTCGGGCGACGTGCTCTATGTCACCCTGTCGCCCTTCCTCGCGGAGAATGCCCGCAATCTCTACTATTCGCAAGGGTACGAGAACGAACACCAGAACGTGGATTTCCTGTCGTTTGGCGAATTGCTGGAGAGCATTTCCGTGCCGCCGGGACGGGCGGTGACCTTTCGCGACTTCGCGGCCCGATTCGCCCGCGGCGACTTGCCGGCCGCCCTGCGCGATCCCCACAAGCTCTATGAGGAAATCCACGGCGTCCTGACCGGCTCCTGCGTCGACCGGCCGTATCTGTCTCGCGAAGACTATCTCTCCCTCGGGGTTCGCCAGTCGATTTTTCTCGGCGAAGACCGCCCCGCGGTCTATTCGCTCTTCGAAAAATACCTCCGCTTTTTGCGCGAGGAGAACCTCTACAACCCCAATGTCGTCGCCCACGACTATCTCAACCGCGTCGACGCCTCGTATGATTTCCTTGTGGCCGACGAAGTCCAGGATCTCACCAACGTCCAACTCGACCTCGCCCTCCGCGCTCTCCGCCACCCCTCCCATTTCATTCTCTGCGGCGATGCCAACCAGATCGTCCATCCCAACTTCTTCTCCTGGGCGCACGTCAAATCCTTCTTCCACGAACGCCGCGCCGCCGGCCGCGGCGAAATCATGCGCGTCCTGGACGCCAACTATCGCAAC
>CAYNSH010000005.1:56126-71886 GCA_964399775.1 uncultured Verrucomicrobiota bacterium | reverse complement strand
CGACCAGGCGCAGGCGATACGACAGGGTTCTGGAGGATTTGGGCGGCAGGGTCAACTCAAACTCGAGCGAGCCCGCGCGGACGGCGCCGGGCAGCGAGGAGCGCACCAGGCTCCATTCCCGGTGCGTGGTGGGCCGTTCGACCACGCGGACATGGACAGTGGACTCCAGGCGGTTGATCAGCGTCACGCTGTGATCGACTTGCCAGCCGCCTTCGGGCAGCGGGATTTCCTCTCCGGCCTGGCGGGTGGCGCGGACGGTATCGGCGGGACCCATTTGGATGCGCAGCGTCCCGGGGAACGGGGTGTGATCGACATGCCCCGACTGGACGGGCGCGCCGCGGATGGCGCCCAGATGCAGATCGGCCTCGCCCGGCGGCAGGGGGAACCCCAGGCCGATGGCGGCGGTATTCGGCACCAGCAGCACCCGGCGCAGGGGCAGCCCGCCGCGGACGGTCGGGGCGGGGATCTCGTCGGAATCGGACACATGGATGATGGTGGCGGGGCGGCGCTCCAGGCGGGCAAAGCGAATTTCGGACTGGCCCTGGGCGGGGATGTCGGCGGCGGCTTGCAGGGGGTAGTGCCGGGGCAGGAGGGGGGCGGGATCGCGCAGCGAAAGCCACAGATCGGAGAGCGGTGAATCGGGATTGAGGGCCAGCCGGCCGAAGGGTTTGGACGGTGGCAATCGAAAGCGGTCGATGCCCACCAGGGAAAGGCGCGCGTTGGAAAAAGCGGTGGCGGTTTCGTTGCGGATGCGCAGATAGGCGGAGATGTCGACCTGGACCGATTGGATGGATTCCGCGCCGATGCCGCGAACTATGACGTGGTAGAACGCATGCCAATCCAGCCCCGGCAGTCGATAGGTCAGTGAATGGCCCATCCGGTGCGAGAGCGGACGGTCGAGTTGGATTTCGAGCCGGTCCCGGGCGGGAAGGGGCGGGGCCTCGCCGGATGGCCGCCAGACCAGCGGCTGATTTACGGCCGGCGGCGGGGCGGTGGGCTCCAGCCAGCGCCATTGGCGGATGGGCCACGGGCGGCGCACGCTCCACACTTGCAGGGTGTCCAGATCGATCTGCGCGGGTGGATTCGTCCAGACGATGGTTTCGATGTCGAGTTCGCCCGACGGCGGAAAGAATTCGCGCACCCAGCCCCAGCCCTGGCCGATGGTCAATTCCGGGGCGGCCATGGCGGCATGGGCGGCGGGGCAAACCGCCAGCGCCACCACCATCCAGGCGGCGACGCGACGGGTTTCCACGGCGTGGAAACCGGATTTCCACAGCGTGGAAAACGTCGGGCGGAATTTTCCACGGCATGGAAAAACCAGGCGGAATTTTTCCACAGCGTGGAAAACCATTTTCCACGGCGTGGAAAAAAACCGCTTCCATTTTCCACGGCATGGAAAAACGGGCCGAAGATTTTCCACAGCGTGGAAAACTATTTTCCACGGCATGGAAAAACCGGGGCCGCATGTTCCACAGCGTGGAATACGGGCGGAGGGGGGGGGGGGGGGCGGGGGCGGCATGCCGTCAGGCGGACTGGATGACTTGCCGGGTTTCGAGGGCGATTTGGAGTTCTTCGTTGGTGGGCAGGACCAGGATCTTGATGGGCGCGCCGTCGGCCTGGATTTCGCGCGGCTCGCGCGACGGGGCGCGGTTTTTCGTTGGGTCGAGGCGGATGCCGAGATGGGCCAAATCGCGGCAGATGTGTTCGCGGGCGGGGGCGGAGTTTTCGCCGATGCCGGCGGTGAACACGATGGCATCCAACTCCGGGAGGACGGCCATGTAGGCGCCGATGTATTTCTGGATGCGGTAGGCGAAGATGTCCAGCGCCAGCGCCGCGCGCTCGTTGCCGGCGCCGGCGGATTCGATGACTTCGCGCATGTCGTTGACGCCGCAAATGCCCTTGAGTCCGGACTGCTTGTTGAGGGCGTTGACCACCTGGGCGGCCTCCATGCCGGACTGCTCCATGAGGTAGGGGATGGCGGCGGGATCGATGTCGCCCGAGCGGGTGCCCATCACCAGGCCTTCGAGCGGGGTGACGCCCATGGTGGTGTCGACGCAGCGTCCGTTGCGGATGGCGGCCATGGAACAGCCGTTGCCCAGATGGAGGCTGATCAGGTGGGTCTGGTCCAGGGGCTGGCCGAGGAATTCGGCGGTTTCCTGCGCGATGAACTTGTGCGAGGTGCCATGGAATCCATAGCGGCGCAGGCGGTACTTTTCGTACCACTCGTAGGGGGTGGCGTACAGATAGGCCTTCTTGGGCATGGTCTGGTGAAAGGCGGTATCGAAGACGGCGACCTGCGGGGCGTTGGGAAAAAACTCCTCGGCGACTTCAATGCCCATCAGGTTGGGCGGATTGTGCAGCGGGCTCAACGGAAAGAATTCGCGGATGGTGGCCTTGACCTGGGGCGTCACGCGGACGGTCTGGCTGTAGGTTTCGCCGCAGAGCACCACGCGATGGCCCACGCCCTGAATGTCCGCGGCGTCGCGAATGACGCCCCGATCGGGATCGGTCAGCAGCGCCACCACGCGCGCCATGCCTTCGCGGTGGGTGGGCAGGGGTTCTTCCTCCGTGAATTTCTCTTCCCGGCCATCGATGAAGCGCTTGTGGATGACGCGCCCGGCCGGCTCGCCGATCTTTTCGACCAGCCCGGAGGCCAGCACGCGGTAGCGGTGGACATCTTCGGTGTCCATGAGTTGATACTTGATCGAGGAACTGCCGGCATTGATGACGAGGATGTTCATGATGTCCGTGTTCTTACCACAACGGCCGGCGGTCTGCCAAACCCGTAAACGCGGACATGGAGGGCGCGGAGGTCGGAGGCGGATTCGGCTCGACGGGCCGGGCCGGGGCGGGCAGGATGTCGCCGATGACCCTCAGCCAACAACCCGCGGGCCAATCGGTGGCCGGACCGGGCGCCGGACGGGAAGGCCGGCCGCGGCCGTTCGCTCGCATCCAGCCGTATCCGGCGACGCTGTTTGCGATGTGGCGCGGCTATTTGCGGGTGCGGCCGATCCGCGATGCGGTGTTGCGTCCGGCGATCTGGCTACTGGCGGCCGTGGGCGCCACGCCCAACACCCTGAGCTTTACCGGGATCGTCGCGATGGGCGGGTTTGCCTGGCTGGTGCCGCAGTATCCGCGCCGGGCCGTCGGCCTGATGGCCCTGTCCTGGCTGCTGGATATCAGCGATGGCGCGCTGGCGCGCCACCTGCGACGGGATGGCGATCGGGGCAAGTTCACGGACATGGTGTGCGACACGGCGGTCTTTGCCCTGATGGTGATCGGCGTGGTGCGCGCCGGGTGGCTGCATCCGCTGGCGGGCCTGGCCCTGGCCTACCTGATGCTGCTCTCCAAGGTCCTGCGCTGCGTGCAGAACGCCCTGTTCCTGGAAAGCGACTGGCATTTCAAGGCGGTGGCCGGGTTTTTCCCGAATGCCCTGGTCGGCGTGTTCTACGCCCTCACCCTCTTGGCGGCCCTGGCGGGCATCCCGTGGTTTCGCTGGCCCGCCCTCGCATCCATCGGGCTCTTGACCATGGATGCCCTGATCTTCCACCACCGCATCCTGTCGTCCCACCCGCCCGGAAAGAATTCAGGATAAGGTGTGCGCACAGCTCCACCCCGGGGGAGGAGCGAAGCGGTGAGCCTCTTATACTCCGCGCCGAACGACAAGGTTCAAGCGATCAAGGGAAATCGAGCCCATCGTTGACCTTTTCGGAATCACATCGCGTTGAGGCGGTCGGAGAGGTGGTGCTTGAGGTTCCACTTCTTGGTGGTGTCGAGGGCCAGTTCGAGGCAGATGAAGAAGGTCTGCTTGTCGCCCTTGAAGCAGTCGACGGTCTCGGGCGCGATTTCGCGGTCGAGGCAGACGAGGGCTTCCTTGTGGGCGTCCTGGACGCGGAGGACTTCGTTTTTCTCGAACTCGGGACAGAACGCGAGGGTGTAGTCGAGCATGAAGCCGTTTTTGAGGAGCACTTCGTCGAGCACCGTGTCTTTGTTGAATGGGATGTCGAAGGTGTTTTCCTTATCGCGGATGTACTGTTCTAGGAGAGCGATATTCTCCGCCTCGGTCTTGGCGGTATCGGGCGCGAATTCCACGCGCGGGAAATGCGACTTGGCAAGGGTGTAGACCTTAAAGCCCAGGGAGTCGGCGAATTCCCGCTGGGGATCACCGGGCAGCGTGTCCTTGGCTTCGTCCTGAATGCGGGCGATAACCCGCTTGGCGCGCTCGATTGTGATGTCGCTGATTCGCTTAAAGCCAGCTTTGTAAGAAGCGCTATTCTCGTCAGTCAACTCAGGGAGCTGGACAAGAATGAATTTGCGGGTGCCTCCATCTGTCTTGTTTAGCTCCATCACCGCTTGCGCTGTCGTGCCGCTGCCACCGAAGAAGTCGAGAACAATGTCAGAATTGGTTGTTCCTTGCTGTAGAAGCCGGGAAATTAATTGTGACGGTTTAGAGAAATCGAACACATTATCGACGAATAAGGTGCGAATCTCTTGGGTCCCGTCTGATGTAAAAACATCATCGATGATGCTTGGGAATGCGACATAGTCGTTTTGAATGTCGGCGCGGTATTTCTTTTCGCGCGGGCGCCCATCTGGTGTCGCAGGAAAAATAATGCATTTGCTTTCGATGAGGCTAGACATTCGCTCTTGATTGTATCGCCAGCCGGTGTTTGCCGGTGGTGAATAACTGATTCCCGTGGCTGGATTAGTGATCGGGTAATGAAGATTTGGGCGCTGCTCTTTGGTCGCTAGGCCGAGAATACTACGGCTCATCCATGGCCCGCGCGGATCTTCATCGGGATTACTGAACTTGCTCTCATCACGCTCAATCCCTCGAAGTAATGATTCTTCGGATCGGCCGTAGACCACGAGATACTCGTGATCCACGGAAATGCCTGTCTTAGCCCTTGAGTCTGGGAACGCGCGACTTTTCCACACAAGAAGCGCCATGAAATTTTCTTCTCCGAATACCTCGTCGAGCAAACGGCGCAAATTCTGAAGCTCATGATCAGCGATGGAAATAATAATTACCCCATCATGTGTGAGCAAATACCGCGCGGCCAGTAAACGACTTTGCATCATGGAGAGCCAGTTGGAATGAAAGCGGCCGTCGCTGCTTGTGTTGGTGTCCACCTTGACGCCGTTTTGGGTGACGCCCGTTTGCTCCCAGTAGGGTTTCTGGCCCTCTGCGAAGTTGTCGGAATAGACGAAATCGTTGCCGGTGTTGTAGGGCGGGTCAATATAGATGCACTTGATGCGTTCGCGGTAGGCGGAGGCCAGGAGTTTGAGGACTTCGAGGTTTTCGCCTTCGATGATGAGGTTGCCGTTGGCCTTCTCGGGGTTTACGGAGCGGGCAGGATCGAAGACGAGGGCGGCGCGGCTGGGGGTGAAGGCGTTGCGCTTGGAGCGGGTCTTTCCGTACCATCGGAAATCGTAGCGTTCGGTTTCGGTGACGAGTGCGGGATCGACGACCTTCTTGAGTTCGTCGAGGTTGAGGCGGCCTTCGTTGGAGAACAGGTCGGGAAACAGCTTTTTGAGGGCATCGAGCCGTTCGCGGTTGAGGTCGGGGGTGCCGAGGAGGCGTTCATTGAGGGTGGGTTCGCTCATTGGTCGAGTTTCTCCTTGAAGTCCCCTTTGAATTCTTTGACGGGGGCGCGATACGGAAGATAGGTCAGCTTGGCCTCTATTTGTAGGGCTTCAAAATGCTTTAGGGCGCACTTGATCTTGATGCGCTCGGATTCGGTGAGGGCGCGTGGGTCGTCGAGGTTGTTGGTGGACTTGGTTTCGATGACGAAATAATAATCATCCTGCGAGCCCGTGCGGATGGAGCGGCGGCGCAGAACGAGGCCGAAGTCGGGCTGATAGTTTCCGATGGGGGTCGGAATCTCGTAGAATTCGGGGAGTTTCAGGAAGCAGACAACTTCGCCGTCCCGGTCGGCATCGCGGGCGAAATCATGTTCGGGCTGGCTGTCGCAGATGGCGTGGTCGTAGATGCCGCGGTTGGGGGTGGGTTCAACGGGGAGCGAGGTTTCGACTTCCGCCAGCAATTCCGTCAGGGGGATGGCTTCGCCCGTGGGTTGGTAGGACAGGCTGCGGAGCATTTCGTCGAGTTCGATTGCGCGGATGGCGGCGATGGCGTGGGCGAGAAATTGGGGCGGGTTTTTCACGGCGGCGGCGCGGTTTTGGAAGCCCTGCACGATTTTGAAAACGGCTGGATACGAGAGGGCGGTGTTTTCGCTGATTTCTTCGACCAGGTCGAGGGGGTTGAAGGTGGCGCGGAGGGCTTCGGTCTCGCGCCCGACTTCGCCGCCGTGCATCCCGTCGGTTTCTATGGTTTGGATTCGGGTCAGTACGACTTCGGCCTCGTAGGTGCCAAGGGCGATCCGGTCGAGGGCTTCAATGGCGCGGCGGATGACTTCATCCTCGCGGAATTGGACGGTGTAGTCGGTCTTGCGGGCGAGGCGATCCCAAAACGCCTTGAAGGCTGGATCGTCGGCGAGCTTGGTTTTGCGGACTTTCCGGCTCATCGTCTTGCCCTTGTGAATGTGCCGGAGTCGGGCCGAGGCCGAGGCGGAACCGTAGTCTTCGATGATTTGGGCCTGGTATTGGGCGGCGAAGGTTTCGTAGGTCTCGTTGGGGATGACGGTGAGGCGATTGATTTCGCGGCCTTCGGGCGTGCCGTCGGCGTCATAGACTCGGGAGCCGTCCTGATTGCGGCAGATGCGCAGGCCGCGCCCGAGTTCCTGGCGTTTCTTGATTTCGCTGTAGGACTGGTTGAGGGTGGCGATGTTGAAGATGTTGGGGTTGTCCCAGCCGACGCCCAGGGCGGAGTGCGAGAAGATGAATTCGACGGGGTTGTCCAGGCGGAGGAGCGTTTCCTTGTCGCGCAAGATCAGGTCGAATATTTCCCGGTTCTTGAGCATGGCGTTTTCGCTGTCGGTGTAGTCGCCGCCGCCCGTCTTGGCGAAGTAGTAGCCTTGCACGGCGGCGATTTGCTCGCCGGTCGGGGTTTCCTTGAGATAATCGCGGCGGAGGGCGGCGTATTCCTCGCGGAACAGCGTTTTGATGATGCCGTCGTCCTTGATGTAGTTGTCCACGCGGTCGATGAAGATGAGGGAAAGCGGCTTGATGCCGCGTTCGGGCAGTCCGGGGCCGACTTTCTGGTCGCGCTCGTCGAGACCGAGCTTTTTCTGGAAATGGCGGCGGATGAGCCAATGGAGTTGCTGGCGGAACAGTCCCGAGAAGTCGGCGGCGCGTTCTTTTTCAAGCAACTCCACGCCGTTCGTGAATTTCAGGTGCCATTTGCCGTCGTTCAGGCCCTTGTAAATCCGTTCGATGACATACCCGCGATAGGACAGGTTGCCCGAGGCGGATTCAAGGTCGTCCCCGGCGGCGAGCCAGTTGGTCAGTTTCCACTTGAAGCCGTCGCCCTGCGAGCGCCAGAGGTTCAACTTGGCCTTGGGCGGGCGCGTGGCGTGGGTCTGGATGTCCGCGAGTTCGATTTTCAGCGTGGCTTCGTCGTTCCGTTCGGCGACGGACAGGACTTCGATTTTCTTGACCATTCCGCGCTGGTAGGCGTCGAAGGGGGTTAGGCGGTAGAGGCGATTTTTGACGGACTTGTGGGTGGCCGAGTAGCGCAGGATGGCCAAGGGCCTGAGTTGGGCGATCCGCTGCCGGGCGGCGTCGGTGTCCATTCCCTCTTGCGGTTCGTCCATCACGATGACGGGGCAGCATCCGCCCAGGGCGTCGAGATAGGTCTTGCCCCCGAACGAATCGTCGCGGCCGGGTCGGTTGATGATGCAGTCATCCCCGATGATGGATTGAATCGTCATCACCATGATCTGCGGGTGGGTGTCCTCGATGAACGAGCGCAGGCGCGAGAGCTTGGCGCTGTCGTACTCGAAGCAGGAGGGCGTGAAGCCATAGCGGTTGCCCAACGGTTCGCGGAAATCCTCGAAGGCGGAGAGCGTGCCTTCCTTGATGGCGATGGAGGGCACCAAAACGATGAACTTGGTCAGGCCATAGCGTTTGTGGAGCTCGTACATCGTGCGGAAATAGACGAGGGTCTTGCCCGTTCCCGTTTCCATTTCGATGCAGATGTCTTGCTCGGGCACGAGCACGGCGTCGGCTTCGGAGACCCCCGTTTTGGCGAGCACGGCCTTTTTGTTGGCCTCGACTTGTTCGGGGGTTAGGCTGGAGGTGTTGGCGTGGATGCCGAACAGATTGGAGTTGTCGAAGGTGTTGCGGATTTGGCCGTCGAGCACATCCACCACGGCGTCAATGGCTTCGCGTTGATATTCCAGATCCTCTAGTTGAAGGCTCATATTCCGTGCAACGACAGGTTATGGGGCGGACCGTAGCAGGCGCATCCGGAAAAGACCAGCTAAAGCCGCCGCAGGCGACGCGAATCCACGCCCTGACAATGAAGGGTGTGGCTAGAACAAATCGGCGAAGGCGAGGGCCATCAACTGGGTGCCGAGGTCGTTGGGGTGGAGGCCGTCGGGCTCGTAGTAGTCGGGGTTCTGGTTGAATTCCATTTCCAGATCCACGCACCGGATGCCCTTGGCGGCGGCGAGGGTACGGATGCTGGTGTTCAGCGCGTAGGTGCCGCCCGCATAGATGGTGCGCTTTTCCATGGGGATCGGGTAGGTGGCCAGGACGGGAACGACGTTGTTGGCCAGGCAGATATCGACCATCTCGCTGAGGGCGTCGCGAATGCTGGTGGTTTGGTAGCCGTGGATGACATCGTTGACGCCGTAGAGGATCAGCATGAAGGCGGGGCGATGCTGGCTGATGACGGTGCGCGTATAGCCGACGCTGTCCTGGGCGCGGCGCCCGGGAATGCCCGTATTGACGACCTGTTTGCCGATCAGGGAGGCGAGCCGGGCGGGGTAGGGGGTGCAGTCGCAATTGCTCCCGCGGGTAATGCTGTCGCCAAAGGCCACTACCACGTTGAGGTTGTTGCCGCCGGGGTTGTCGTTGGTCAGGCGCTGGTCCTCACTGCTGTCGCATCCGGCCATCAGGCCGACGAGGATCCCAACGCTAAGCGCCCATCGCCACGGTTTGCTGTGCAGGGTTTTCATCGCAACCAGTTCCTCACTCTGCCTATCATGCTTCAGGGCATGGGAATGGCGCAAGAAGAAAGATTAACGAATGCTCGCCGGCATTCCCATTCCGGCATTCACGGCCTGAAGGCGGGTGTTGCAAAGCCGGGTTCAAGTCTGCTACACCTCCACAACTATGGCGGTGAGAAAAAACAAGCGTAGCAATGTGCGCCGGGAGGCCACGGGCATCCTGATGCAAGCGGCCTGGGTGCTGCTGCTGCTGGCGCTGGTTTCGTACACGGCCCGGGACATCCCGTGGGAGTACGATCCGCCCAGTCCGGAGACCCTGAACTACATCGGCCCGGTGGGGGCCTGGTCGGCCTGGGCGATCTTCAAGGCCTTTGGCCTGGTGGGATTTTTGGCGCCCCTGACGCTGGCGGTCTGGGGCCTGTTGATGATCTTTCAGTCCGGCGAACGAGTGTGGCCGCGAATCCTCTGGATGCTGGGCATTCTGGCGGGACTGTGCGTGCTGGTGGAATTGAATCTGGATTTCTGGGGCGAGATATCGGAGCGCCGCCTGGAATTGGGTTCGATGCCCGGCGGGTTGCTGGGGCTGTTCCTGGGGCGGATGTTCCTGATTCGTTTCCTGGGGCCGGTGGGCTCCGGCGTGATCAGTGCGGGGGTTGTGATCAGTGGGCTGTTCTTTGTCTCCCAGACCCATCCGGCGGATTTGTGGAATCTGCTGTCCGGGGCCTTTGCGGCCATTCGCGATCGCCACGAGGAATGGCGGGCCGGCCGGCGCACGGCCCAGGAGCAGGCGCTGCGCGAAGCGCGGCTGCTGGAAAAGGAGCGCGAGAAGATCGAGCGTCAATTGGAGCGGGAGCGCCGCGCGCAGGAGAAGGAGGCGGCCCGGCTGGCGCGCGAGGAAGCCCGGCAGTCCAAGGCGGATGCCCAGCGCCGCGAGGCGGAGGACCGTGAGCGCCGCGAGCGGGAAGCCGCGCTGATCCGCGAAAAAGAGGAGGCCGAGCGCAAGGCGGCCTTCTTGAAGCGCCTGGTGGAGCAGAAGGCGGCCGAGGAGCAGCGCAAGGCGGAGGCCGCGAAGGCGGCCGCTGCCCGGAGCGAGCCGGCGCCGGGCTTGCCGCCGGCCGCGGGCGAGGCCGCGCCCCCGCCGGCCCCGTGGGTTTTGCCATCGATGTCGCTGTTGCAGCCGATCCCGGAGGGCGCAACCCTGCGCGCGGGCGGCGATGAACTGGAAAAGACCATCCACGTGATCCGCCGCACGCTGTCGGAATTCGGCATCGAGGCCGAGGTGACCCATGTGGAGCAGGGGCCGGTGGTGACGCGCTACGAGGTGCTGCCCGCCGCCGGCGTCAAGGTGGAGCGCATCGGCAATTTGTCCAACAACCTGACCCTGGCGCTGAAGGCGGAGAGTGTTCGCGTCCAGGCGCCGATCCCGGGCAAGGGCGTGGTCGGCATCGAGGTGCCCAATCGCCAGGCGGCGCCGGTGGTGCTGCGGCAACTGCTGGAGAGTTCGACCTGGGCGACCTCCAAGGCGGCCCTGCCGCTGGCCCTGGGCCAGGATGTGGGCGGGCATGTGTTGATGGCGGATCTGGCCTCGCTGCCGCACATGCTGATTGCGGGCGCCACGGGGCAGGGCAAGACCGTCTGCATGAACTCGATCCTGGCCGGCCTGCTGATGACGCGCACGCCGGAGGAATTGCGCCTGATCCTGATTGATCCGAAGATTGTGGAGTTCTCGGGCTATAACAACCTCCCGCATCTGCTGGTGCCGGTCATCACGGATGCCAAGAAGGTCGTGGCGGGCCTGCGCTGGGCCATCATGGAGATGGAGAAGCGCTTCAAGCTGTTTCATCGCTTCAAGGTTCGCGACATCCGCGGCTACAACCAGCGGACGCGGACGGAGCAGGCCGCGTTGTTTGATGGCGAGGAAGCGGCGGAGCCCGAGGCGGGGGCGGAAGCGGCGGCGCCGGACCGCCTGCCCTACGTGGTGATCATTATCGATGAACTGGCCGATCTGATGCTGACCGCCCAGCAGGAAATCGAACCGCAGATTCAGAAGCTGACCCAGTTGGCGCGGGCCACGGGCATCCACATGATCATTGCAACGCAGCGGCCGACCGTCGACATCATCACCGGCACCATCAAATCGAACGTCCCCGGCCGGGTGGCGTTCAAGGTGGCGCAGAAGAACGACAGCCGGGTGGTGATCGACCAGGAGGGCGCCGACAAGCTGGTGGGCCGCGGCGACATGCTGGTGCTGACCGGCGCCAACAAGCTGATTCGCGCCCAGGGCGCCTGGACCCGGGACGAGGAAATCCTGCTGATCGTCGAACACTGGAAGCAGCAGGGCAAGCCGCTCTTCGAATCGGCCCTGCAGTCCAAGATCGAGGGGCGGGGCGGCGTGGACTTGCCCGAGGCCCCGGAGGAGGATGAAGAGCTGCTTCAGCAGGCGATCGAGGTGATCCGCCAGACCCGCCGCGCGAGCACCTCTTCGATCCAGCGGCGGTTGCGCATCGGGTACACGCGCGCGGCGCGGCTGATCGATATCCTCGAGGAGAAGGGCATGGTGGGCCCGCCCCGCGGCGCCGAGCCGCGCGAGATTCTCTTTGACCTGGATGGCTTGGGTGGTGGCGATCACGAACCGGGCGACGAGGATGAGTTTCTGGCCTAGGGCGTCGATATGAGCGGGTTCGGTCAGCAATTGCGCGAGGTGCGGGAACAGATGCAGGTGACCGTGTCCGCCGCGGCCGCGGCCACGCACCTGAAGATTCTCGTGATCGACGCCATGGAGCGCGACGATTTTCCGCGCCTGATCGCGCCGCCCTATGCCAAGGGATTTTACCGGCTCTATTGCGGGTTTCTCGGCCTGGATCCGGAGCCGTTCATTGCGAACTATCTGCACGGGTCGGGTCTCTCCAGCGACAAGACCGATGTGGTGCGCGATCCAAACCGCAAACCGGGCCTGGTGGAGGGCATCCAGAAGCGGATGCGGGAACGCCAGGCGCGCAAGGAGTCGCAGCGCCAGGCCCAGGAGGTCGCCGAGGCCCGCCACAAGGCCCTGCAATTGAAGCAGCAGGCCGAGGCCGCGCACCCGCCCGTCCCCGCGGGAGTTCCGGCGGCGGGGCGGCCGTCGGACGGGAAGGGGCCCGCATCCCGACCGCCCGAGCCGATGGAACCGGAGCCCGTTGTGGACGACGACGGGGATGACCAGGAGCCGCTCGGACCAGCGGGCCCGTCGGAACAAATGGCCTTCCCGTTGTCCCCGTCCGAGGAGCCCGAGGTGGATCCGAAGGCGGATACCCAATTGATGGATCTGTCCGATTGGATCGATGCCGAACCAGAACCGGAGCCTGAATTGGGGTATCCGGATGAGGAAGAGGAGGAATTGTCCGTGGAAGCCCCCCCGCCCGAACCCCAGGCCCCGCCGCAACGGGGCGCCTCCGGCCCAGACGTCCGCCGGGCCAAGCGTAGCCCGCGCGAAGAGGCGGAAGAGCGCGCCCGCCTGGCGTTGGCCAAGCGCCGCCAGTTGGAGGAGTCTCTCCGCCAAATCGAAGACGAAGTTCGTCGCGCCCACGAAGAGGCCGAACGTCGCGCCCGGGATGAAGTCCAGCGCCAGGCCCTCGAGGCCGAACAGCACCGCCGCCGACTGGAAAAGGAACTGAAGCGGCGCGAGGTGGCCGCCCAGAAGGCCCACGAAGAGTCCGAGCGCCGGCTGCAGGAGGAAATCGATCTGCGCGAACAGCGCGAGGCGGAACTGCGCGCGCTGCAGGAAGCCGAAATCCAGGCGCGGCAGGAGGCCGAACAGCGCGTTCGCGACCTCGACGCCCAGCGCCGCCAGTTGGAACAGGAACTGCGGAAGCGCGAAGAGGCGGCCCAACTGGAGCGCGAGGCGTTTGATCGCCTCTGGCGGGAAGAGGAGGAAAAGCGCGCCCAACAGGAGGCCGAGCAGAGCGCGCGTCTGGAGGCGGAACGCCTGGCCCGCGAAGCGGCCGAGGAAAAAATCAAGGAGATCGAATCCGCCCGTTTGGCCGTTGCGGAAGAACTGCGGCGGGCCGAGGCGTCCGCCCAGCAGGCGCGGGAAGCCGCTCAACAGCAGGCCCGGGATGCCGAAGCCCGGCGCGAACGCGAGGTCGCCGAACAGCAGGCGCTCGCGGACGCCGAGCGGGAAGCCCGCGAGAAGGCCGAGAAACAGATCCAGGAGACCGACGCCCGCCGGCAGCAACTGGAAGCCGATCTCAACCGCCGCGAAGTCGAGGCGCGCCAAGCCCTGGATGAGGCCGCTCGACAGGCCCGCGAGGCGGCCGAGCGGCAGGCGAAGGCGTTTGCCGAGCAGCGGCGGAACCTGGAGGCCGAATGGACGGCCCGGCTGGAAGCCGAACACCTGGCGCGCGAAGAGGCGGACCGACTGGCCCGGGAAACCGAAGAGCATCGGCGCCAGACGGAGCAGGCCTTGCGGCAGCGCGAGGAGGAGTTCCAGCAAGCCCAAGCCGCCGCGGCCGAGCACGCCCGCCTGGCGGCTGAGGAGCGCGAACGACTGGAGGCCGAGTGGACGGCCCGGCTGGAAGCCGAACACCAGGCGAGTCTCGCGGCCCAGGCCCTGGTTTGCGAAGCCGAAGCCCTCCGCCTGGAGTTGGAAGCGGCGCTTCAGCAGCAGGCCGAAGCGGCCCGCCTGGCCCGGGAGGAAGCCGAACGCCGCGCCGCGGAGGAAGCCCGGCAGCGAGCGGAACGCGAAGCCGAGCTGGCCGCGCGGTTGGCGGCCGAACAAAAGGCCCGCGAGGAGGCGGAACACCACATTCAGGCGCTTGAAGCCGAGGTGCAGCGCCGCGAAGCCCTGGCGGCGGAAGAGCGTGCGAAATTGGAGGAACGCCTGCGCGAAGAGGAAGAACTCCATGCCCGTCATCTGGCGGAAATAGCCGAGAGCGCCGCCGCCGATCGACAGGCCCGCGAGGCCGCCGAAGAGCAAGCCCGCGACGCCCAGGCGCAGATGAAAAGCGTCGAAGAGGAATACCAGCGCCGCGAAGTGGAGGTCCGGATCGCTCGCGAAGAAGCGGTACGGATTCATGAGGAGTCGAACCGCCAGGTGCGCGCCATCGCCGATGCGAAAGTCCAGGAGGCGGAAGGCCGGTGTCGGCAGTTGGAGGCGGATATCGTTCGGTTGAACGAGGAGGCCCGCCTGTCCGAGCTGCAGGCCGAGCAGCACCTGCACGAGGAAGTCGCCCGCCGCGAAAAAGCCGTTGCCGAAGGGCAGGCCCGCGAAGAGGCCGAACAGACGGCCCGCGAGGCCGTGGAACTCCGGTTCCAAGAGGCCAGCCAACGCATCCGGGAGTTGGAAGACGACATCCAGCGCCGCGAGGAAGCGGCCCGCCTGGCCCGCGAAGAGGCGGAGCGCCAGGCCCAGGCCGACGCCCAACGCCGGGCTGAACTGGAGGCCGAGTGGCAGGCCCGCGAAGAGGCCGAACGGCAGGCGCGCCTGAAGTCCGAGGAACTCGTTCAGGCAACGGAGGCGCGCTTGCGCGATCTCCAAGAGCAGAAAGTGGCGCAGGAGCTCGAGGCTCGCGAGGTTCGCGAACAGTTGGAGGCGCGTCTACGCGAGGAAGAGGAAACCCGCGCCCGGATGGATCAGGAGATCAAGGAGCGGGACATCGCGGCCCGGGTGGCCCGCAAGGAATTTGCCGACCTGGAGCGTGAAGCGGCAACCCGGCAGGAAGAGCTGCAACAGCAACTGGCCCGGCAGGAAGAAGCCGCGCGCCTGGCCCGGGAAGAGGCGGAACGCCTGGCCCGCGAAGAGGCGGCCCGTCGCGATGCGGTCGAAGCCGACTGGAAGGCGCGGGCGGCGGCGGAGCAGGAAGCCCGCGAAGCCGCCGAGGAACGGGTCCGGACCACCCGCGACCGGGTGGGCGAACTGGAGCGCCAACTGCAGCAGAGCGAGGCGGCCGCCCAGTCCGCGCGCGAAGAAGCCGACCGCCAGTTGCGGGAGGAGCAGCAGGCCCGCGCGCAACTGGAGCAGGAGGCCCAACAGCGGCTCCAGGCCGAACAGTCGGCACGGCGCGAGGCGGAGAACCGGGCCGAAACGACCGAACAGCAACGCCGGGAACTCGACGAATCCCTGCGCCAACGGGATCGCGAACTCGCCCAGGCCCGGGAAGACGCCAAAACCCTGGCCGCCGAGCATGCCGCCGAACGCGAACGCGTGGCCGCGGAACAGGAAGCGCGCGCCACGGCCGAACAGCAGGCGCGGGATGAGGCCCAGCGACAGCTCCTGGAGGCGCAAGGGCGGATCCAAAACCTGGCGTCGGAGCTTCAACAGCGTGTTGACGAAATCCGCCTGGCCCGCGAAGAAGTTCAACTGCACGCCGTGGCGGAGCGCGAAACCCGGGAACGCGAAGAGGCCGAACGCCGCGAGCGCGAAGCGCTGCAGATTCGTCTGCGGGCCGAGGAGCAGCGTGCCCAGCAGCTTGCGGACGACCTGAGCCAGCGTACGGAAGAAACGGAACGCCTGTCCCAAGCCCTCGCCGAACGGCAGGAGGCCGAGGCGCAACTGCGTGACGAAGTCCAGGCCGAACGTGAAGATCGCGCCCGGGTGGAAGGTGAGCTTCGCCGGGATGCCGAGCGCCGGTTGCAGGAAGCCGCCGATCTGCGACAGACACTGGAAGAGCGGCTGCAGGAGAAGGAACGGGAAGTGGCGTCGGCCCGCG
>CAYNSH010000005.1:0-56026 GCA_964399775.1 uncultured Verrucomicrobiota bacterium | reverse complement strand
CCTGCGCGAAACCGAGGCGGTCCTTCGTCAGGAGAGCGAAGCGGTCCAGGCGCGCCTGCAGGCGGCGGAGAGTCGATTGCAGGAAGCCGCCGATCTGCGCCAGACACTGGAAGAGCGGCTGCAGGAGAAGGAACGGGAAGTGGCGTCGGCCCGCGCCGAGTCGGAAGAGCGCCAAGGCGCTCTGCAATCCCTGCGCGAAACCGAGGCGGTCCTTCGTCAGGAGAGCGAAGCGGTCCAGGCGCGCTTGCAGGCGGCCGAGCGGTTGGCTCGGCAGTTGGAAGAGGCCCTGCAAAAGCGCTCAGCAGTGGCCGAACAGCTTGCCCGCGAGATGGAGCAACGCAAGGAGGCGGAAACCCGCTTGCAGGCCGAGGCGGAGGCCGTTCGTGGAACTCGCCGCCAGGATGAGGAGCAGGTTCGGCGGGAGGCCGAACGGAAGGTGCAGGAAGCCGAACAGCAGCGCACGCGCCTGGAGGAGCAATTGCAGATGAAAGAACGCGAAATGGTCCAGGCCCGCGAAGAGGCCGAAGAGCGTCTGCGTCGCGAGGTGGCCCAGCGCGAGAAGGAAGCCGCCGATCGCCAGGCTCTCGACGAGAGCCTGCGCCAGCAACACGAGCAGGAACTCGAACGCGCCCGCGAAGAGGCCCGCCAGAAAGCCCGTGAGGAGGTTCTGGCCGAGACCGCCGAAAAGATGGCCCGGTTCGAGGAAGAGCGCATTGTCATGCACAAGCGCGAGGAGGCCGAGCGACTGGCTCGCAAGGACGCCGAGCGGAGGGCGGCCGAAGCGCTCGCTCGCGCGGCCGCGCCTGCCGCCTCGGTCAGCCCGCCGGCTCCGGCCAAGGGTTCCGAGCCAACCGCCGCACCGGAACAACTGGCCGCGTCGGCCGCTGCGTTGCGGGTGCGCCCATCCGAACCGGTTGCCGTCGTCCCGCCCCCGGCAGCCCCAGCCGAGGCACCACCCGAGGCCCCGGCCGAGAGCGAACCCTCCAGGGACACGGCCGCCGCCCAGCCCCCTGCGGCCAAGGTCGAGCCCCAGGCTCCGTCGCCTCCGACGGGCACGGCCCGGATTCTCCCGGTGGCACCCAACGCGGTTCGCCCCGCGGCTCATAAGGTGCGCGAGGTAGTCCCGGTGGATCTGCCGGCGGCGGCCGGGAAACCCGAGGAACCCTCCGCCAAGGCCAAGCCGGAGCGCCGCCGCCCTCCCCAGCGGCCGCAGACCGAAACGCCGCGTCCGCGCCGTCGGATTCCCTGGCAAGCCTGGCGGACGCTGATCAGCCTGGTGGTTGTGGCGGGGATCTGGTTCGGGGTGGCCCAGTGGCGCGCCAGAACATCCACGACGGCGGAACGTTCCGTCGTGCGCAGCCCATTGGTTCACTCCGCCTTGCCCGCCCCGGAGCCCTATCTGGATTAACGTCATGAACCTGCCGAACACCTTGACCGTTAGCCGCCTGTTTTCCGCCGGTGTGGTGATGCTGGCCATGGCGCTGCCAATCCCGTTTTCCTCCACGCTGGCCTTCGTCGTGTTTGTCGTGGCGAGCATCACCGACTATTGGGATGGCCATCTCGCCCGGACCCGCTACGGCGTCACGGCATTTGGAAAGCTGATGGATCCCCTGGCCGACAAGATGCTGGTGTGCGCGGCGCTGGTCGGATTCGTCGGCATCCGGTTGCCCTACGAGCCGGCCTATTCGCTGGTGCCGGCCTGGGTCGTCGTGGTGATCATTGCCCGCGAGTTCGCCGTGACGGGGCTGCGCCTGCTGGTGGCGGCATCCAAGACCCCGCGAATTCTCAGCGCCGGCAGTTGGGGCAAATTGAAAACCGTCTGGCAGATGGTGGCGATCATCGCCACCTTCGTGCTGCTTGCGGCGCGGGAGGATTTCTTTCCGCTGCTCGGTATGCCCGAGCGGTTCCTGCGCTCGTATGACGCCGCTTTCGTCATCACCTCCTGGATCCTGTCCGGCGGCGTGGTCGTCGTGACATTGATTTCCGGATGGAAGTACTTTGCCGATCACTGGGATCTGGTCACGGCGGAGATGTAGGTTTCAACACGTGCCGGCCGGAGCCGGAGAGAGGATGATCATGAAGACATGCAAATGGACCTGGGCTGTACCCGCCTGGCTGGCGGCGGCCGCCGCATGGGCGAACGAAACACCGGCCAACGTGCTGCCGGCGCCGGAAATGCTGACCCTGGCGCAGGTCATCCGCATGGGGGGATGGCTGATGTATCTGCTGGCCGCCCTCTCGGTGCTCGGCGTGGCGCTCATCGTGTATTACGCCCTTGTGTTGCGGCTGCGCAACATCGCCCCGCCGGCCCAGGCCTTGCGCCTGCGTGAACTGCTCAAGGAGCGCCGCGGCCGCGATGCCCGCGATCTGTGCGCCCGGGAGCCGACCGCCCTGGCGGCCATCACCGCCGCCGGACTCGACTTCCTGAAGGAGAATCCCGCGGCCCCGCCCGGCATGCTCAAGGAAATCCTCGAGAGTGAAGGCGCGCGCCAGGCCGGCCGCATGCAGAACATGATCCATTATCTCCTCGATCTGTCCGCCATTGCCCCGATGGTCGGACTGCTGGGCACGGTGATTGGCATGCTGCGCGCCTTCAACAGCGTGGCGTTCGACCTCGCCAAGGCCCGGCCCATGGAGTTGGCGGCCGGAGTGGGGCAGGCGTTGATTACCACCATCGCGGGGTTGATCGTCGCCATTCCCGCCATGATGGCCTATGCCTGGTTCCGCGGGCGCGTCATCAAGCTCACCGGCCGAATGGAAGGCGCGGCCACCGATTTGATGGCGATTCTGGAAAACCGCGGAGAGGCTCCATGAACTTCCTGAAAAAATCCGGCAGCCCGCCTTCTCCCGGCGTCCCCCTGACGCCGATGATCGATGTGGTCTTCTTGCTGCTGTGTTTCTTCGTCACCAGCCAGATTTTCGCCCAATGGGAGACCGAGATCGACATCACGCTGCCGACGGCGTCCACCGGCACGCTGCCCCAGCGACTGCCCGGCGAGGTCGTCATTAATGTCATGGCCGACGGAACCGCCGTGGTGAACGGCCAGGTGCTGGACGACGCCCAGCTTCGCGCCATGATGGACCGCCTGGTCGAGTTGTTTCCCGGCCAGCCGGTGCTGTTGCGGGCCGACAAAGCCACCGCCTATGAACACGTGGTTCGGATTCTCGATACCTGCCGTCAAGCGGATATCTGGAATCTATCCTTCGCCACTCTCGCCCCGGGTTCGTGAAGGTCCCGCTGTCCATCGCCCTGGGCTGCTGGCTGGCGCTGGCCATCGCGGCGGCCGGCTTGACCGCCGATGAGCAAATGCGGTTTGCCGACGGCATCTATCTGCGCGGGCTCTACGAGACGGCCGCCGGCGAGTACTTGCGGTTGTTGCGCGATTTTCCCGACAGCCCGCATGTGCCCGGCGCCCTCTTCCGTACGGGGGAGAGTTACCGACAGATGGGCAACCAGGTCGGCGCCGAACGTTTTTACAAGCGCGTCGAGGACGAATATCCCGGCGCCCCCCAGTCGGCCCGGGCCCGGCTGCGCCGCGTGGAACTGGCCCTGGGGAGCGACCGGGTGGCCGAAGCCTTGGCGCTGCTGCAGGACCTGCCCGCGACGAACGTCCCGCCGGATGTGGCCGCCGCCGCGACATACTACACCGGCCTGGCCCAGCACCGCGCCGGCAACCGCCAAAAGGCGGGCGCCGCGTGGCGGCAGGTGCTCGAACGCCATGCCGACAGTCCCCATGCCGCCTATGCCGCCCTGGATCTCGCCACGTTGCATGCCGATGGCCGTACCCGCGAGGCCCAGGTTGCCGAGTGGTTCGAAACCGCGGTTGCCGCGGCGGCCACGGCTTCCGGCAAGGCCGAGGCCCTGTTCCGCTGGGGCGACTGGGCCTATCGGAATGGCCACTATGACGTCGCCGCGGATATCCTTCAGTCCCTGCTCGTGGAACTTCCCAATGAACCCCGCGCCACGGATGCCCTGCTGGCCCTGGGGTGGAGCCTGTTCTATTTGGATCGCACCCCGGAGGCCTTGGCGAGGACCCAGGAGCTGCTGTCCCAGGCGGCGAATCCCGACACCACCGCCTCGGCGACCTATCTGCGCGCCAATCTCCTGCGCAAGACCGGGCGCGACCTGGAGGCGTTGCTCGATTTCGAGACCATCGTGCGCAACCATCCGGGCCGCCCGGAGGCCCCCCGCGCCGCCTACGACATCATGGCCACGCACTTTCAGCGCGGCGATTTCGCCCAGGCGTTGACCACGGCCCCAGTGCGGCCGGCGCCGGAGCAGGAGGCCGATGTGCTCTGGATGCGCGGGGAATCCGAGCGCGAACTTGGCCGGGTCGAGTTGGCCCGCGGACGGTTTGAGACGCTAATCCGGGATTTTCCGGAATCGCCATCGGTTCCCGCCGCCTTGGTGCGGCTGGGCGAAATGGCCCGTGCGGAAGGCCGCATGGCGGATGCCGCCGAGTGGTTCGGCCGGGTGGCGGCGGAGCATCCGGGACATCCGGCCGCCGCGGAGGCGCTGGGCGCGGCGGCGTTGGCCCGCTTGCGCGCAGGAGATTCCAGCGGCGCCTTGGCCGACTGGGATTCGTTGCTGGCTTTGCAGCCCGGCCCCGACATTCAGGCCGAGGCCCGATTCCAGCAGTCCCTCGCGTTGCTGGAGTTGGGCCGTCGGGATGAGGCCATGGCGTCGCTGGATACGCTGCTGCGCGATCATCCGAATGCGCCGCAGGCCGCCCGCGCCCAGTATTGGCGCGGGGTGATGTTTGCCGAGCGCGAGCAGTGGGAGCAGGCCGAGTCGGCCCTGCGCGACAGTCTGAGCACCGGTGCCGATCCGCAGACCGCTTCGCTGGCCCGCTTGCGCCTGGTCGTCGCCCTTCAGCAACAAGGCCGCTTGGATGAGGCCGCGGATCAGGTCGTCCCGCTGCTCGAGGTTCCCGAACTCGTCGCCGGACATCCCGCCTTGGTGGAGTGGAGTGCGCGCCGCCGCTTTGAGCAGAAGCAATTCGCCGCCGCGCGCGATGCCGCCCTGGCCCTGGCGCGGCATGCTCCCGATCCCTCCTGGCGGCAAATCGGCTGGCACTGGGCCGGTCTGAGCCACCTCGGGCTGGGCGATGAGCCCGCCGCCATGGATGCCTTTGAACAAGCGGTTCTGCAATCGGCCACGACCCGCGAAGGCGTCGAATCGCAATTGCAACTGGCGGCATTCGATCTGCGGTCGGGGCGGCATCAATCATCCGCCGATCGCTTCACGGCGGCCGCTGAATTCGCAACCGATGACGACTTGCTGGACCTGCGCGTCCGGGCCTTTTTTGGCCTCGGCGAGTCGGCGGAAGCGGCCAACGAGCTGGAGCGGGCCGCCCGGCATTTTCTGAGTGTGGCTGTGCTGTTCGACGATCCCGAATGGACCCCTCGCAGTCTGCATCGGGCGGGCGAACTGTGGGGACGAGTTGGCCGGCACGAGGAACAGGCGGCGGCCTGGCAGGAACTCACCGAACGCTTTCCCGAGTCCGAAGAAGCCCGCCAAATGGAAAGGCCCGCCCCATGAATGCCGAGTGGAACATTCGCGCCTGCACGGATCAATGCGCGGCCTGCGGGCGGCCTTTTACCGACCGCGAGTCTTTGATGTCGCGGCTGCGCTTTACACCCGAGGGCTACCGGCGCGACGACTTCTGCACCGCCTGCTGGCCGAATCGCCAGCCGGGGGCGGAGGACGAGATCAGCGCCTGGGCCGCCCGCTGGCGGGCGCCGGCCCCCAAGGCCCCGGAACCCCTCCGCAAGGAAACCGCCGAATCCATGCTGCGCGAATTCATGGAAACAGACGACCCGGCCCGCCGCAACGTGGTCTTCATCCTGGCCGTCATGCTCGAGCGCCGGCGCATCCTGGTGGAGCGCGAGGTTCATCTGCAACCCGATGGCCGCAAGATCCGGGTCTACGAGCACAAGCAGACCGGGGAGAGTTTTGTGGTCCCCGATCCCCAATTGCGCTTGCAGGAAATTGAACAGGTCCAGCGCGAGGTCATGGATTTGCTTGGCATGGCCGCCAGCCCCGTGACAGAATCCGCCGCAAACCCCACGGAGACGCCCGCCACATGATCACTCCCCTCAACGCGCAAAAGCACGTGGTTGCCTCCCTGATCCTCCGCCTGGCGGCGGTGGTGGCCGCCGTTGTTGTGGCCGGGGCCGTGCCGGCACGGGCGAATACCGACCCGGCTCCTTGGGGAACCCCATGGGACGATCCGCCGCCCGAACTCTGGTTCCCGGTGGGGGAAGAGGTCGAATACTACATTCAATGGGGCGTTTTCACCGTCGGCGAAGCAACCGCCACGGCGGCCTGGACCAATCGCGACGGCCGGCGCCTGCTGACCCTGACCGTGGAAGGCCGCTCCAACGGCATTGTTGAGAAATTGTATCCCGTCGAGCTGTTCCTGCAGACCATCATCGATCCGGTCACGTTTCTTCCCCTGTCGTTCGAAAAACGCAGCCGGGAGGGGCGACGCCAGTACCATGAAATGACCACCTTCGACCATCACCAACTCACCGGCCATTGGCAGTCGTTTCTTCGGGACCGGGATAAGCATTTTGAGATTGAGCCGGATACCCGTGATCTGATGGGCCTGATGTACTGGATCCGCGGGCATCCCGTGGGGGAAGATGAAACCCGCACCTATAACGTCATGACCGATGAAAAACTCTACGAATTGATCATCGAGGCCGGGCGCAAGGAGCGCCTGAGCCTGGCCAAGTACGGCCGCATCGACAGCCTCAAGATCGAGCCCAAGGGAAAGTTCGACGGCATGTTCGTTCGCAAGGGCCGCATGTGGCTGTGGGTGTCCGACGATCCGCGCTACGTGATTGTCCGGGCCACGGCCAGCGTGCCGGTGGCCAGCATCAAGATCATCTTGCGCGAAGTGCGCGGGCCGGGCGATGATTTCTGGATTCGCGGCGGAAGCTAACTCTTCAGGCAAGGAGCAGCGATGGCGATTACACAAAAACGGGCGACGGCGCTGTTGCGGCGTTTTACGCGGCGCCGGGTGCTGGTGGTGGGCGATCTCATGCTGGATCGGTTCATCTATGGCAACGTGGAGCGCATTTCGCCGGAAGCGCCGGTCCCTGTGGTCAAGGTCACCCAGGAGACCTGCATGCCCGGCGGCGCCAGCAATGTCGCCAGCAATATCCGGGCCCTCGGTGGACGCGCGGCGGTCGCCGGCATGATCGGGAAGGATTCCGCCGGGATTGAACTGCGCTGGCTGTTGACGCATGCCGATGTCGATGTCGAATGCGCCATGATGTTTGCCGGCGCCACGACCGTCGTCAAGGAACGCATCATTGCCGAACGGCAGCAAGTGGTCCGCGTCGACTTCGAACGGCCGGCGGCCTGGACATCGCGGCAGACGGACAAGTTCCGGGCGATGCTGGCGCTGGAACTGGAACGGGCCGATGGCGTCATTCTCGAGGACTACGGCAAGGGCGCCATCACCCAGGCCATCGTCGACCTGGTCATGGATGTCGCCGGCCGCCGCCGCATCCCCGTCGGGCTGGATCCCAAGGAAGGCCACGAACTCCATCTTCACGGCATCACGCTGGCCACGCCCAACCGCAAGGAGGCCTTTGCCATCGCCGGCCTTCATGACCCCGGCGCCCGGGAAAATCCCCTGGCCGACAAACCGTTGCGACGAGCCGGCGATGTTCTGATGCAAAAATGGGAACTCGACCACCTGATCGTGACGCTGGGACCCATGGGCATGTTCCTGATGTCGCGCGGCAAGGCGCCGCGCCATGTGCCGACTCGCGCGCGGGAAGTCTTTGATGTCAGCGGTGCCGGGGACACCGTCATTGCCGCCAGCTTGACCGCGCTGGCGGCGGGCGCCACCTTTACCGAATCCGCGGAGATGGCCAATATTGCCGCCGGGGTCGTCGTCGGCAAGGTCGGCACGGCTTCCTGCACCCCCGAGGAATTCCTGACGCACATGAAAAATCGTCGCACATGAACCGTCGCGTCATTGGGGTCATCCCTTCGCGGTGGGGTTCCACCCGTTTCCCGGGCAAAAGCCTGGCCCTGCTCGCCGGCACGCCGCTGGTTCTCCACGTCGTGGCGCGCGCCCGGCAGGCCTCGCGGCTGGATGAAATCCTGGTCGCCACCGACGATGGGCGCATCGCCGCGGTCGTTCGCGAGGCCGGCGCCACCGTCGTCATGACCCGTCTCGACCATCCCTCCGGGACCGATCGTATCGCGGAGGCGATACACAACCGGCCCGGCGATGTCATCGTGAATATCCAGGGCGATGAACCGTTCATCGATCCCGATCTGATCAACCGAGTGGCCGCCACCTTGGCGGATGCCGACGACTGGGACATGGCCACGGCCGCCATACCCATCGCGACCGCCGAAGAACGGACCAACCCCGATGTGGTCAAAGTGGTCCGCGCGTTCAATGGTCGCGCGCTCTATTTCTCCCGCGCGTCCATCCCGTTTGTCCGTGGCGCCCCCGGCGATCATCCTCCGGTGGCCGGCCAGCACTTGCGGCATATCGGGATCTATGGGTATCGCCGAACCATACTGGAACGCCTGGTGCGCGAGCCACCCTGCGATCTGGAGCAGCTCGAAAAGCTGGAACAACTGCGTGCCCTGCATCTGGGAGTCCGGATGATGGTGCTCGATGCAACTTCGGCCGGGGTGGGGGTGGATTCTCCCGACGATCTGCGGCGAGCCGAAGCCCTGCTGCGGGCAACCGGCAGCGCTTGAACCCGTAGCCGCCAATGAAGCGGCGGGCGGCGAACCGACCGCAATCTTAGAGCGTCCCAAAGAGCCGATCGCCGCAATCGCCCAGGCCGGGCAGAATGTAGCCGTGTTCATTGAGCCGCTCGTCCAGCATGGCCGTATAAATGCGAATATCCGGATGGGCGGCGCTCAGGGCCACCAGGCCTTCGGGTGCGGCCAGGATGGAGACAACCGTGATGCTGGCCACCCCGCCTTTCTGTTTGAGCAGGTCGACGGCATAGGCCAGTGATCCTCCTGTCGCCAGCATGGGATCCAACAGAAAGGTGCGCATGGAGGATGAATCGGGCGGCAGCCGGAAATAATACTCGACCGGCTGCAGAGTCTCTTCATCCCGATACACCCCGACATGTCCCACTTTGGCGGACGGAATCAGATCGAGGATCCCGCCAACCATCCCAAGCCCCGCGCGCAGGATCGGTATCAGGAGCACCTGCTCGTCAAGCTGTTGGCAGTCGCACGGCGCCAGCGGGGTCTCGATGCGGACCGACCGTAACGCCAAATCGCGGGTGATTTCATACACAATCAGGTAGGACAGCTCATGCAGAGTCGACCGGAACAGTTTGTTGTCGGTGTCCCGGTTTCGCAGGATCGTCAGTTTGTGCTCGATCAGTGGATGCTTCAGGACCGTGATGTTCGGATTCATGGAATGTGTCCTCCAAGATGGGAGCGTAACAACCGGGGCGCGTCGGTTGAAAGGCTAAAGGTGCCTTGGCAGGGCCGAATCAACGATGCAGGGTGAACACCAGCGGCCCATGGGGGGTGTCGCGCGTGATCCGACTGGGCAGGCGGTCCGGGCGATCCGGATGCTGAGTCCTGCCGGTATGCGGGCCGCAGGTCCATGTCAATTGGAGGGATGCGATGTGCTGTCGCTCGCGTGTGGTTTCGGCCTGGGAGATGGAGCGGATCTCACAGTCGTGAATGCGGCCATCCGCCAGGCAAAATACCCGTACAGGACGGTGATCCGGCAAAAAGTCGCGAGGCGCGGTTCCGTAGAGAATCAGCGAATGGAAGTCGTAATCGGCGCGTGCAACGGTTTGCGTTTCGATTCCGTCTGGATCGGTTCGGATGAGTTGAAGAAACTCTTCTTCCTCGATTTCGCCGATCACTTCGCTGCGGCGGCCGTCCTGAATCCGGACCGAATGCAGTTGTTCAACCGTGCCGTCGGCGCGGAAGGTGACGCGCAGCGACTCGGATTGGGCCGGGAGGCCGGATGGGGAGGAGTCCGGAATATCGAACTCCGTGGCCAGGATCGTCCGCTCCGGTTCCCGCTCGATAGTGATCGTTTGGGTGGCTACCGAAACGCCATGGAAGGATACCGCATAGCGGATATGGATGGGCTGGGCCCAAGCACCACTGGCCCAGAAGCACGCCCAGATCACCAGGAAGCAAAGAGGAACACACCGGGGATTGCTCATGCCGGGAACCCTAGCAAACATGGGGGTTTGATTCAATGGATTCCATTGACAACGAACCAGGCATGGCCTACAGGGGGGGGCATGAATGTGAACACACTGCCAAAGGTCGAACTGCACCGCCACGTCGAGGGCGCCCTCCGCTATGCCACCATGAAGGAGTGGGTGCTGGCCGACAAGCTTATCACTCCGGACGCCTCCGAAGAAACGCTCCGGGATTTCATTCTGATCACCAAGCCGGTGGACGGGCTAAAAGTGTTTTTAGAGAAGTTCGGGTTGATCCATCAGGTGCTGTCGAGCGCGGAGCGCATCCGGCGCATGGCGCGGGAGGCCTGTGAAGACGCCTTCGCTGAGGGCGTTCGGGTGCTGGAACTGCGCTATTCGCCGATTTTCATCCAGGGCGAACGGCAGAACATGACCTTCGAGAAGATCCACGGTGCGCTGCTGGAGGGCATCGCGGATGCGAAGAAGACGCATCCGATGGCGGTAGGCCTGATCGGCATCCTGGGGCGCGAGTGGGATCTGCCCACGGCGACGCGCGTGACGGATTTCTTCATTGCGAACAAAGACACCGTGATTGCCATGGATTTGGCCAACGATGAGGCCAATTTCCCGGGCGGCCCGTTCGCGGGGCTCTTCCGCAAGGCGCGGGAAGCGGGCCTGCGCCTGACCGTCCATGCGGGCGAGTCGGATATTCCGACCTCAAGCCAGTCCATCCGGAGCGCGTTGGATGAGTTGGGCGCCGAGCGCATCGGTCACGGGGTGCAGATCTACAAGGATCCGGCATTGATGGAGGAAGTGGCGAAGCGCGGGATCATCCTGGAGTTGTGTCCCACGAGTAACATCCTGACTAAGTCCATTGCCTCGCTGGACGCGTATCCGATCCGGCAGATTCGCGCGGCGGGAGTGAAAGTGTGTCTGAACGCCGACGATCCCGGCGTGTTCGACTACGACCTGAACCACGAATACCGGGCGATGGCCGAACGGCACGGCCTAGTGGAAGCCGACTTCGCAACCATGAACCGGGACGCCCAGTCCGCGAGCTTTATTTAATGGGAAAAGGGGTCAAAAAGGGGTCAGCCAATTAATTCTAGAATATTCTAGAATTAATTGGCTGACCCCTTTTGGGAGTTCATGGCCGAATGGAAGAAACCGGAATGGTCATGAGAACATCCATGGCGATTCTGTTGGCCATGGCGGCGTTGGGGTCGAGTGGACGGGCGGAGGGCCTGAATTCGAAGGGTTCCGGGGCGGAGCCCGTCGAGCGGCCGTCCTTGGGCACGCGCCTGTTGTGGTATGCGCCGAACCGGGTCATGGACCTGCTGGACATTTTCCGCCTGCGGCTTCGGGTCGGCCCGGGACTGGCGGCGAACGTCCGCATGACGGATTACGGCGCGTTCTACGTCGGCCGATACGACGCCATCTTCGCCGGGCTTCCCGGTCCGCGCGGCTCGCATCGCCTGCGGCTGCCCGTGGGGATGGAATCCCTTCGGGGCGTCGTGATGGCCGGCGTGGACGCGACGGACGACACGCGGCACGGGCCGGAATATGGCCCGGCCGAGATCAATGTGGGCGTGCAGATGCTGTTCGTGGGCGCGGAGGCGGGCGTCGAGGTGTCGGAAATCGGCGATTTCTTCGCCGGTCTTTTCCTGTTCGATCCCCGGGGTGACGATTATCCGAGGCCCAGGCCGAAAGTGCCGGACACGACGAGCGCGATCTCCCTGGGCGAGGGAACGGGGGTGTTTGCCGTCGACCCCAAGCCGGACCGGTTCGACTCCCTGGGCGCGCGCCTGGATTATCTGCATCTGAACGTCCAGCGGCGGATTTCCGAGCCGCTGCGGGCCACGGACGCCTACTTCGCCGCCGACTCGGATGCCCCGATTGATCCGCCCCAAGCGCAGGTCCGGCTGGGACTCTACGGGACGGTCCGAAAGCACCGGGACTTCGAGTTCGAAATGACGCCGAACGTGGAGATGGACGTCGAGCTGCCGAACCTGAAGCGGCGGTTGCGCCTGTTCGTGGAAACGGCCCGGGCCAACGACTTGCCGGAACGCTCGGTGTCCGATCAAGACGATCGGGGCGTCAACGTCGGCGCACGCAAATGGTTTGAGCAGATCAATCTATCGGCTGACGCCGGCGTGAAGGCCACATGGCCTCCGGAGACGTTTGCGCGGTTGATTTGGACCCGCGAATGGCAGCTCGGGAAATGGGGGCTGCGTCCCGAGCATCGGATATTCTACGAGACGGACGACGGGTTCGGGGCGTTGGCCACGCTGCGAAATGCGCGCTGGCTGGGCGATGGAAACGACAGCCTCTTCCAACAAAACCTCTCCGCCAAATGGTCCACGGAAACCGATACGCTCACCTGGGCGGCCAGCGTGTCGTTCGCCAAGGTGCAGGCGCTGCTGGACGAAAACCTGCGCGGGAAAAATGCGGGGTGGGAAGATGCGGCCCGCGCGCAGGCGGTTCGCTATACCTGTTTTGGCAGCGACGGCAACGTGGATTCCCACCGCGTGATCCTGGGATTCCGCGGGCCCCTGTACAAGCGGTGGATCTATTGGGAGGCGGATCCCGGCCTCGAGTGGCACCGGGACGACGACTACGAGACGGCCTATGTGTTCCGATTTGGCATCGACATGCTCTTCTGGGGCCGGGCCTACGAATAGGACCGGACCCCTGCCACGACGATCTGATCTTCTTCGGCGGATGCCCTCGCAGCCCATAATCCCCTAAATCCCCATCCCTCTGGGCGCATCTGCGATTGGGTGTACCGATCAGAACGGCGGCCTGAGCCAGGCCGCCCTACCCGGGAATCTCCAAAAAGGTAGGGCGCGCTGGCCCAGCGCGCCGGGAGCGGGTTTGGATTGGCCTTGATGGTTGATGAAATGCACCCAATCGCAGATGCGGCCCAAAACGGACCGATCTTGACGTTTGCCTACGGTTTTGGCATCATTTTTCCGTGAAAGAGGCCCCATTAGCCGCCTTCATTTGATTGCATCACACCCGAAAGGGAAGGACACCCAATGAACAGAATCCGCATCCTGGGCCTTATGTTGTTGTCGGCCATCCTGTGCACCGCGTCTGCTGGCTTTGCAAGCGACCTCGTGAAGGAACAAACGGCTGGAGTCCAGCCGGAGGTTTCCGCTGCCGTCGCCGGCGCGCTGTCGAACTACTCGTTTACGCTTGATCCGGAGGGCATGCCGGAACTCGACGGCGAACGCTCGGCGATCGTCATCATCAGCGACGTCCATCTGGGAATGGACGACCGGTATGCGGAGAATCAGAAAAACCGCGCTCCGCTCGTGGACTTTCTCCAGAAGCTCCGGCGCGCGCCGAACATCAAGGAACTCGTCATTGCGGGCGACCTCATCGACGAGTGGTTCATTCCCGCCGGCACGGACACGTACGCCGGGAAGAGCCAGATTGAGTTTGCCCAGGCTGTCGCCGCGAACAATCCGGACGTGGTCGCCGCCTTCAACGACATCATCCGGGACGGGGAGATCCGGGTGACTTACGTTCCGGGGAACCACGACCTGCTGATCACCTCGGAGAGCATCCAGACCATCTTTCCGGGAATGGCCGAAGCCCGCGACGTGCGGGGGCTCGGGACCTATGTTCCGGCCCGCCATCCGGAGATCGCCATCGAGCACGGCCACCGCTACAACTTCTTCTGCGCGCCGGATCCCCTGTCGAACCAGTCCATCGCCCCCGGCTCGATCCTGCCTCCGGGGTACTTTTTTACCCGCATCGCGACGCTCTCCGTCGTCGAAGGCAAACCCGAACCGGGCAAAATCCGGCCGCCGGTCACCCCGAACAGCCTCGGCGAGAGCCAGAATCTGGAGTATCTCTACTGGAGAGTCTGGGACGCTGTCATGGCGGCGCTGCCCATCAAGGAAGACTTCGACGAGAAGATCATCACGACCCGCATCGACGGATTCACCGAATCCTACGCCATGAGCGACGTGATGCCCCGCCAGGCGGAGCCAGGGGGCGTCATCGACGTGAATCTGTTCCAGGGAATCCAGGACACGTGGGACGAACGGCAGGCCCTCAACCGGGTTGCCGTCCCGATTCCGGTCCGGGATGCGATCGTCAAGTCGGCTTCGGCGGCGGAAACGGACAACCAGGCGGTCGTGCAGTACTTCCACAACCCCGAATCCGACACCAGAATCGTGGTGTTCGGCCATTCCCACGAAGCCCGGATGATTCCCGCGGAAACGCACGACGGGAAATCGGCGGTGTACGTGAACTCCGGCACGTGGATCGACAAGAACGAGATGGCGACCATGACGTTTGTCGTGATCATCCCGAAGGGCGACGAACGGCACGCCGGGCTCTACCACTACTCGCCCGATGGGGCCATCACGGTCATGGATACGTTGAAACTTGCCGGATTTTAACCTGGAATCATCTAGGCAGGCTACGGATTTCGCGGATTGCGCGGATGGGAAAGTTGTGGGGCGTCCCGACCTCTTGCAGAGTCGGGACGGGTGGGGTTGGGGGATCGTCTCACGCCAAGCCGCCAAGCCGCAAAGGGGAGAACCGCCTGAAAACGGGATCCAGGCCGGAACACAGGAAAACAGGTCCGGCTAGAAAAGAGTACGGGCGAACTACGAATGGCGCGAAATTTGCGAATGGGAAGAGGGGGGCGAACTACGGGTGGGGGTAGGGCGGTCTCGCTGAGACCGCCGGGATCGGCTGTAGATGCGCCCGGTGGGCGCGTCGGATTGGGGAGGGGGAACAGCCTGGCTACGGATTTCGCGGATTGCGCGGAGGGGAGAGCCGTAGGGCGAACTACGAATGGCGCGAAATTTGCGAAAGGGAAGAAGGGGCGAACTACGGGTGGGGCTGTTGGTGTCGGGATGCAAGGTAACAAGGGAAGTGGGCGACTCTAGTCGATTTCAGCGATGGCGGGCGACTACTGTTGAGGGCGGCGCTGAGACTGCAAGGCCTGGAGAATGGTGTCGAGGACATGATCCAGGCGTTTGCCGACATCTTCGGCCAGGAAGCGCAGGACGAAGTAGCCGTTTTCTTGTAGGAGGGCATCTTTCTGGCGGTCCCGGCGATAGGTTTCAGGGTCATTCAGGTGTTGCGGTCCGTCCAGTTCGATGGCCAGCCGGTCCTTGGGGCACAGCAGGTCCACTTCCATAGTGCTTTGTCCGCAAAAGAGAATGGGCAGGGGGACATTGAGGTGGAAATGTCCGCGAGTGGAATCCAGCCCCAGTTCAGGACGGCGTTCCATGGTGGCGGTCAGCAGAGAAGCGCCCAGCTTGCGGGCCAGACTGGCGGGAACGGGTTCATCAAAGAAAAGCCAGAGGTGCGCCCCGTTTCCGGAGCGCGAGCGTTCCAGGGCATAAGGCAGTTCCCATTCCCGGCAGGTCGAGGCGAGGGCTTGTACGTCTTCCCGCCAGCCGTCTTTATCGAAATCAGCGGCCAGAAAGTGACAGGTTTCGTCCAGCAGCATGGGATAGACCCCGGCGACGAACTCGTTACCGCTCGGACCCACGCCGGTAAGATGCCAGCGGATCACCTCGTCGGTGACGGGCAGCAAGCGGCGGTTCGGGCACTCGGCGCATTTGGTTTTGCGCTTGTTGCAGAGATCCCGGACCCATTCGTTGGCGCAGGCTGGGGCGTAGCCGGACCGACCGGTGGTCTTGTTCTGGAACCGGCGGGGATAGACCTCTTCCCGGCCGCGAAACAGCGACCGGAAGAGGGCAATCTTTTCGCTGGCGGTGAGCATGGCGGAATCAACACTTGGAAGCACAATATGACAGCCAGAGCGACTTCTGTCGACGTCGGCGACGCCCGGCGACTACTGCCGGGCGCTTGCGGGGGGCTGCGAAAGCCGCTACATTTTGGTGCAGGAAAAGAAACGGGCTTTCGGGAAATGGGAAAGGAAAGCTCGACTACACTCGACTTCCGCGACGACGGGCGACTACTATGGGGAGCAAGCGACGGGAGTCGACTGAGGTTGACTGGGGTCGAAAACCAAAAGGAGCAAACCATGAACCTTTTCGCCAAGCATGGGGGGTATCGGAAGCTGGATTCGTTCACGCTGGCGACGGTGATCCAGTTGGGGACCTGGCGGTTTTGCGAGCGGTTTCTGGACCGGAAGAACGATCCGTGCGGGCGTCAGTTCGACCAGATGACGCAGGCGGCGCGATCGGGGCGGGCGAACATCGTGGAGGGCTCCGAGCGGGCGGGAACGTCCAAGGGCACGGAGATGCGGCTAACGGACGTGGCGCGGGCGAGCCTGGCGGAGTTGAAGGGGGACTACGAATTCTGGCTGCTGAAGCGCAAGCGGGCGCCATGGAAGGTGCCCTCGCCGGAAGCGCAAGCGGTCTTCGACGTGCGGCTGGACCCGAATCCGCTGAAGGAGGGGGACGGGTTGCACGAGTCGGGGAACTACCTTTTGGCGCAGCAGGCGAAGTTTGCGAAGTGGCTGGAGGCGGACGATCCGGATGGGATGGCGAACGCGATGCTGATCCTGCTGCATCGGGTGCTGAACATGCTGAACCGGCAACTGGACACGCAGGGGGAGACGTTCCGGCAGGAGGGCGGGTTCCGCGAGCGGATGACGGCCGTGCGCCTGGAGGAGCGGGAGAAACAAGAAGCGGCGGAACCGCCGGGGCCGGTCTGTCCGGAGTGCGGCCAGCCGATGCGCAAGCGCACGGCGAAAACCGGCAAGAATGCCGGGAAGCCGTTCTGGGGCTGCACCGCGTTCCCGGAGTGCACGGGAACGCGGGAAATCGAGAACTGAAATCGGGGCGACTTCAGGCGACTGCTGGAGAAAGGCGTCGACTGAAGTCGACAGGGGTCGAGGGGGGGCGAGCGGACCTGATTCACCCACGGGGCAAGCCCGTGGGGGTCCAGAGGCAAGCCCACGGGGGTCGAGTGGAGTCGAGAACTTAGTCTTCGACGACGAGTTCGGGGGCGTAGCGGTTGTGGGAGGCGTTGAGAAATTGCTCGGAGAGGGCGAGGCACTGCTTGGGGCAGATTTCGGTGCATTGTCCGCATTGGATGCATTGCGAAACGAAGACGCGGATTTTCTTGGTGTCTTCAACGAAATCGATGGCGTGGGCGGGGCAGACCTTGAGGCAGAGCCGGCAGCCGATGCAGGTCTCGCGGTTGTAGGTCATTTTGCCGCGCAGCTTGGCGGGAACGGGGACGGGGGGATTGAGCGTGGCTTCGCCCCGGGCGACTTTTTCCAAGAGGCCGGTGACGGTGGGGGGAAGCTGGGCGGCGGGGAAGGGATTGGTGTTGGGCTTGCGCAGCAGTTGGTTCAGCAGTTCGGGGACCATCGGGAAGGACATGGTGACTCCTTTAGCGGATGTGGGCGTCGGCGATGACGAGGATCAGGCCGAGGATGGAGAGGGCGCCCAGGGCTTTCCAGTAGATGTTGACGACCTGGTTGATGCGGAAGCGGGCGACCGATACGCGGATCAACGTGACGGAGAAGAACAGAACGACGAGGGTCTTGAGCACGAAGAACGCGACGTCGAGCAGCATCGCGGGGAGGGCGGCGCCGACGCCGAGCAGCGCGGAGAGGCTCCACGGGAAGAACAGGGCGACGATGAGGGACATGACGACGATGGTCTTGACCGCGAGGGAGAGGTAGAAGAGGGCGAGGTTGCGTCCGGAGTATTCGACGATGAGCCCGCCGGCGATTTCGGTTTCGGCTTCGGGGGAGTCGAAGGGGATGCGCCCGAGTTCGCCGGGGACCACGAGGACCATGCAGACGAGAAGCAACAGGACGCCGACGGCGCCGAGGGGCCCGACGAGGGTCCAGATGGGGGTGGCGGCGAGGGTGGAGAGCGAGAAGGGGTTGGCGAGGCCGGCGTGGACGAGCCGCCAGGCGAAGGCGATGATGGTGGTGGCGAGGGGGAGCTCGTAGGCGATCATGGTGACCATTTCGCGCTGGGCGCCGATGGTGGCGTAGGGGGAGCCGGAGGCGAGGCCGCCGACGACCATGGCGAGGGCGGGGAGGGCGAGCAGGTAGAGGATCAGCACGAGGTCGCCGTAGGCGCCGAGGACCGGCAGGAAGCCGAACGAGGCCAGCGGGACATAGAGTAGGAGGGTGATGGCGCCGGCGAGGGCGGTCAGGGGCGCGCCGTTGAACAGCCAGGGGATGGCGTTGGCGGGCACGATGTTTTCCTTGGTCATCAGCTTGGCCATGTCGAGGAACGGCTGGCGGACGGGGGGGCCGATGCGGGCTTGCATGCGGGCGGCGAGGACGCGGTCGATGCCGACGTACCACAGTCCGGCCAGGATGCCGAAGACGGTCAGGACGGCGGTGCCGCCGATGGTCCAGAGGATGGGGGCGATGTTCATGGGCCTATCTCATGAGGGAAGCCTGGATGCGGCGGGTTTTCTCCACCGACAGCCGGTGGAGATCGTCCTTGGTCAGGATGCGGCGGTCGCCGTCCTTGAGGAGGGCGACGCGGTCGGTGCAGGAGATGCAGGGGTCGATGGAGGCGGCGATGATGGGGATGTCGGCGATCTGCTCGCCTTCCATCATGGGAATCCAGGCCATGTAGTTGGAGTAGGACGAAGCCTTGACCTTCCAGGCGGCGGGCTCGTCCTTGCCGGCTTCGAGGCGGACATAGTGCATGACTTCGCCGCGCGGGGCTTCGTGGCGGCCAACGGATTCGCCGGCGGCGCCCTTGAGCTTGGCGAGCAGGACGGCGGGCTTGGGAATCGCGAGCAGGGGGCCGTCGGGCATCATGGCCATGAGCTGGCGGACGATGGCGATGGACTGCTTGACTTCGAGGAGGCGGGTGATGATGCGGTCGTAGACGTCGCCGCGGGTCTCGCCGGTGAGCAGGTCGGGGGTCTGGTAGTCGATCTCGATGTCGCCGTAGGCGGCATAGGGGTGGTCGACGCGGACGTCCTTCTTGATGCCGGAGGCGCGGGCAGTGGGGCCGACGGGGCAGAGGTCGCGGGCTTCGTCGTAGGTCAGCACGCCGCAGTCGCGGCAGCGCATCTGGACGGTGGTGTCGTCGAGGAAGACGGCGGCGAGCTTGGCGTAGGCGTTTTCGAAGAAGGCCATGGACTCTTCGATGCGGGGAAACTGGTCGCGGGTGATGTCGCGGCGGACGCCGCCGATCTGGATGATGGCATAGTGGACGCGGTTGCCGGTGAGGTACTCGAGCAGGTCCATGACGTTTTCACGGACGCGCCAGGCGAGGTAGAAGGCGGAATCGAAGCCAAGTTCATGGGCGGCGACGCCGGCCCAGAGGAGGTGGGAGTGGATGCGCTCGAGTTCGCCGACGATGGAGCGGATGTAGTGGGCGCGGTTGGGCACCTGGATTTGGGCAATCTGCTCGACGGCGCGGACGAAGGAGATGGAGTGGGTGATGCCGCAGATGCCGCAGATGCGCTCGGCGAGATACATGACCTGGATGCAGTTGCGGCGCATGCCCATCCACTCGATGCCGCGGTGGGACATGCCGGGTGCAAAGTCGGCCTTCTGGATCTGCTCGCCGTCGATCTGGAGCGTGAACATGACCGGCTCCTTGAGCGCGGGATGCGCCGGGCCGATCTGCGTGGTGTAGGCGGTGGGCTTTTTGACTTCGATGGTTTTCATAAATCCAAATACATTTTAGACAGGATTAACAGGATTTGCAGGATGAACAGCCGGGGTCATGGGGGCGAAGGACATTAGCGGGCGGTTGCAACGGATGGGCCGGGTTGTTCGTTCATGCGGAGGAAACTGACTTCGGACAGGTCGCTGCGCAGGCTGGCGTGTTCGATGGTGATACCGACCACATGCCCGTCGGAATCCATGTCGAGATAGATGTCTTCGGACAACTCGCGGGTTTCGGAGACGCTGCCGCTGCCCAGTTCGAACAGGGCGGTGTCGGTGTCGGCGAAATATTTGATCTTCATGACGGGTTCCTCTCGAAATCGCGGTCGAAAAATGCGTTGTGAACGGTTTTCTTGTCTTCCAGAAGGATAACCCGAAGCGCCCGGTTATCAAATTCAGGGATTCGCGCCCACCGGCGGATCCGGCCATCGGATTGGATTTGCTCGCGGTCCGGATTTCGGATTGCGCGTTCGATCCATTCATCCAGAATACCCGCCCGGTCGGGGCGAGACTGGATGTGCCGGAAGTATTGGGTTGTTGGGAAGTCAGCCATTCAACGATTCATGGGTGATGATTATTAAATATTTCTTGTTGAATATTGCTTATTGAAATCTCAAGGAGTTGGCGAAGGAGGCGTAACGGGAGCCGCGGGGGCTGCGGGGGCGGCGGGTTTTTCGGGCGGCGGGGGGAAGTCCTTGTACTCGATGGTGTCGCGGCCGGTGGCCCAGAGGTCTTTTTCCATGTCGGCGGGGATGCCGGTTTCGTCCTTGCGCCAAGGATAGACGCCTGCGGGGAAGTCCTCGGGCAGGAAGAGGCGGCGGCCGTCGGGGATGTCGACGACTTCGATGCCGAGCATTTCCTGCTTTTCGCGTTCGCTGGTGAGGGCGCCGGGGATGATGCCGGTGATGGTGGGGACCTTAAGATCGGTCTTGGGTAGGGACACGGTCATCGTGACGAGGATTTCCTCGTGGGGGATGCCCCAGTAGACGTAGAAGTGGTACATCAGGTCGACGGCTTCGCCGGTATCGGCGAAGGCGATGACGGAGACGTGGGGATACTGGATCTGGACGAGGCGCTTGAGCGCGGGGATCAGCGCTTCGCGGGCGAGGTGGATCCAGACCTGCTTGCTGGTGCGGGCCTTGACGCCTTCGGCCCACTCGGTGCAGCGGGCGGAGAGAAAGCCGTCGCCGGCGGCGGCTTGGAGAACATCGGCGATTTCCTGGGGAGAGAGCAGATTCATGATGCGGCGTTCTCCTTGGCTTCGAGGCGGGCGAGGGCCTTGACGACGCCATCGATGATGGCTTCGGGGCGGGGGGGGCAGCCGGGGACATACATATCCACGGGGATGATCTGGTCGACGGGGCCGACGAGGGTGTAGGAATCGTAGAAGGCGCCGCCGGAGATGCCGCAGACGCCGCAGCAGACGACGATTTTGGGCTCGGGCATCTGGTCGTAGACCCGGCGTAGACGCGGGGCCATCTTGCGGGTGACGGGGCCGCTGATCAGCAGCAGGTCGGCATGGCGCGGCGAGCCGACGAGCTTGATGCCGAAGCGCTCGAGGTCGTAGCGCGGGGTGACGCAGGCCACCAGCTCGATCTCGCAGCCGTTGCAGGAGCCGGAGTTGAACAGGAAGGCCCAGAGGGACTTGCCTAGGGTTTGGGAGAGTTTCATGTCAAAAGGCTTTCAATGTCCAATATCCAACAAGGAATTTCCAATGTCCAAGGGGGGATGCCATCCTGACCTCTGTCCTCTGACCTCTGACCTCTCGTCTTCATACGGTCAGGGCGATAACGAGCATGAGGGCCATGACGCCGAGGAGCCAGGCGACGTAGTCGGAGGGGATGCCGGTGTGGAGGGGGACGAGTTTCTCGTAGTAGGCCTTCATGGCCTCGGTGAAGCCCCAGTAGAGGTTGGAGGCGGGGATGTGGCCGCCGCCGTCCGCGGGTTCTTCGTTGCCGGAGATGAAGGGTTTGAGGGCGTCGCCCTTGCGGTTGTCGGCGCGTCCGAGGGAGCGGATGAGCCAGGCGGCGCCGAAGGCGACGGCGAAGGCCAGCAGCCACAGGACGGGGTTCCAGGAGCCGGAACCGGTTTGCAGGGTCCAGGAGATGTCCATCTCAGTTTCCTCCGAGGATGGCGGAAATGTATCCGGCGCGGTCCACGAGGGCCTCGACGGCGGGCGAGATCATGCGGTCGACGAAGGCCTGGGGGACGAGGCCGGTGACGACGACAACGAGGGCGAGGAGGGCCATGCCGGCGATCATGGGGCGGGGCACTTCGCGGGCCTGGGCGAACTCGGCGCGGGGCGCGCCCATGAACATGGAGTGGAAGACTTTCACGAACGAGGCGAGGGTGAGGATGCTGACGACCATGGCGATGATGGAGAGGAAGGGGGAGAAGCGGAAGACGGATTCGTAGATGAGGAGTTTGGAGGCGAAGCCGTTGAAGGGGGGGATGCCGGCGATGGCGAGCGCGCCGATCATGAAGAAGACCATGGTCCAGGGCATGGTGTGGCCGAGGCCGCCGAGCTTGTTCAGGTTGCGGGTGCCGGTGCGGTAGAAGATGGCGCCGGCGGTGAGGAACAGCAGGCCCTTGTACATGGCGTGATTGATGATGTGGAAGAGGCCGCCGGCCATGGCGGTCTTGCCGTAGGCGGCGAGGGCTTCGGCGTTGCCGAGCACGGCGAGGCCGACGCCGACGCCGAGGAGCATGTAGCCGGTCTGCGAGACGGCGTGGTAGGCCATCAGGCGCTTCACGTCCTTCTGGGGGATGGCCATGGTGACGCCGATGAACGAGGAGAGCACGCCGAGGACGATCAGGAACCAGCCGAAGGTGGACCAACTGAACTGGAGCAGGTCGCCGTAGAGGGTGAAGAGAATCCGGAAGAGGCCGTAGAGGCTGGCCTGGCTGGAGACGACCAGCAGGGCGGTGATGGAGGAGGGCGCGGTGGTATAGGAGTCGGGCGTCCAGAAGTGCATGGGCACGGCGCCGCACTTCATCGCCAGGGGCACGGCCAGCAGGACGAGGGCGACCATGTCGAGGCGGGTGAACTGCAGGCGGGAGGCGAGGGTGGCGATGTTCAGCGCGTTGTACTGCGCGAACAGGATGCCGATGGCCATCAGCACGGAGAGCGCGCCGACGGTGCTGAGCAGGGCGTACTTGAGGCCGGCTTCGACGGCTTCGCCCTTGTCGATGCGGTAGGCCACGAGCCCCGCGCCGGCCAGCGAGCTGATTTCGAGGAACACGAAGAAGTTGAACAGGTCGCCGGTGGAGACCATGCCGAGGATGCCGGCCACCAGCAGGAAGAGCATCGAATAGAAGCCGTCCTTGCCGGACTGGCGGGCTTCGGCGCTGACGGAGTAGATGGCGATGGCCAGCGAGGCTAGCGAGGCGATGACGACCATCAGCGCGCCGAGGGCATCGATCTGGAAGATGATGCGGATGGGGATGCCGCCGGAGTCCATCGGCAGGGGGACGTGGGGGGCGGCGGCGCCGAAGACATAAAGGACGGTCCCGCCGGTGAAGACGCGGCAGGCGAGGGCGAGGCCGACGAGGGAGGTCAGCAAGGCACCGAGGACGACCCAGGCGGAGCGGGCGGCGTTGCCGGCGCGTCCGACGAGGGGCATGGTGAAGGCGGCCAGCAGGGGGATGGCCACCAGCAGGGCCGGCAAATGGCGTGTGAGGGTGTCCATCATCCGTTGAGCTTCCTGATTTTGCGGATATCGACCGTGCCGTACTTCTTGTAGATCACCATGGCGAACGACAGCATCATGGCCGAGGTGGCCACGCCGATGACGATGGCGGTCAGGGTGAGGGCCTGCACGGTGGGCAGGACCATGTGGGTGGAGGGGACGTTGGTGAAGATGGGCGCGGCGCCGTCCTGGCGGTAGCCGGTGGCCACGAGGAAGAGGTTGACGGCCGACTCCATCAGCGAGAGGCCCATCAGCATCTTGATGAGGTTGCGCTTGAAGAGCAGGGCGCCCAGGCCGATCAGCAGGAGGATCGCGACGGCCAGGAACGGAAACGCGAGCAGGAGGCGGGTGATCATGATGCGGGCTCCTCCTTGTTCACGCCGGAGAGCATGTAGAGCAGGATGACGGTGAGGCCGCCGAGCACTTCGATGCCGACGGCGATGTTGAGGATGGGGATCAGGCCGGCGGTATTGAGGACGCCGGGGTTGGCGCCGAAGGCGACGGATTCGCCGAAGAGCCCGCCCGCGCCGGCGAGCCGGTTGTGCAGGAACGAGCCGCCGAGGAGCAGCCCGGAGAGGCCCGCCACGAGGAACATCAGCAGGCCGACGGCCTCGCAGAGCTTCATGGCGTTCTTGCGGATGCGCTGGATGATGCCGGCATAGCTGCGCGAAACGATGAGGAGCGCCGCGCCGGTGGCCATGACGGCCCCGCCCTGGAACCCGCCGCCGGGGGTCAGGTGGCCGTGCAGGACCACATAGAGCCCGAAGATCAGGCAGAAGGGGTAGAACAGGTCGGCGGTGGTCCGCACGATTTTAGTCATGTTCATATTCTTCTCCGGGCTTGAGTTTGCGGAACATCATGCCGACGCCGAGGACGGCGGTGAAAAGGACGGTGGCTTCGCCGAGGGTGTCGAAGGCGCGGAAGTCGAACACCACGCTGGTGACGATGTTGTTGGCGCCGGTCTGTTCCTGGCCGTGGCGCAGGAAGTAGTCGTCCATGTCGGCGCGGGCGGGCTGGCCGAACGCGAGGTCGGTGGCGACGTAGGCCAGCCCGGCGAACAGGACCAGCAGGATCGCGATCAAGAGGGCGTTGCGCATCAGTCGTTCTCCTCGTAGCGCTTGGTGCCGCGGATGGCGATGATGAAGATGGCGGTGGTGAGGCCGGCGCCGATGCCGGCCTCGGCGATGGCGACGTCGGGGGCCTGCAGCAGGTAGAACTCCAGCGCCAGCAGCAGGCTGAAGGCCGCGAAGGCGATGGCGGACGAGAGCAGGTCCTTGAAGACAATCACCAGCACGGCGGTGACGATCAGGCCGAGCAGCACGAGGGCTTGCAGCACGAGCAACGGGGTCATGGGGCGGGTTCCTCCAGCTTGTCGACGACGGCCTGCGCGGGCTTGTGGCCGCGGCGGCGGGCGGCTCGGGCGATGGCGTGCGCGCCGGTGGCGTTGGTGATGGCCAGCACGACGACCGCCAGGATCGTGTGGAAAACCAGCGAGGCATATTGGCCGTCGGCGGTTTCGAAATAGCGTCCGAGGGCGTAGAGCACCACGGCCAGGGAGGTGAAGATGGAACCGAAAGTGGTGGCCTTGGTGTCGGCGTGCAGGCGGGTATAGACGTCGGGGAAGCGCAGGATGCCGACCACGCCCAGGGCGTTGAAGAACAGGCCGATCGCGATGGCGAGGCCGATGAGGAGGTTCAGGATCACAGCTCGCCTCCGAGGTACTTGGCGATGAACAGCGTGCCCACGAAGGACAGCAGGGCGTAGACGATGGCGACGTCCACGAAGATGACCTGGCGGAAGGCCGCCGCCAGCACGATCATCGAGGCGACGACCAGCGAATTGATGGCGTCGAGCGCGACGACGCGGTCGGCGGAGGTGGGGCCCTTGAAGAGCCGCACCATCGCCAGCAGCATCAGCGCGGCCAGCACCGCGACGGTGAACATCCAGATGCTCATTCGGCGATCCTCCGGATCCAGCGGGGGCAGTCGAACAGGGAGAAGACCTCGCGCGCGTCAATTGACTCGCGCGACTCCATGCCTTCGGGGACGTTGATCATGTGGACAAAGAGATCGTTGGTGTCCTCGTCCACGCCGACGGTGAGGGTGCCGGGGGTGAGGGTGATGGAGTTGGCAAGCATCAGCGTGCCCAAATCCGTCTGCATGCCCGACTTGACGCGGACGATGCCCGGGCGGATGCGGCCGGTGATGACGCGGTAGGCGACATCGACGTTAGCCTTGGCCATTTCCAGGAAGAACGGGCCGATGGCGTAGGCGATGGCCAGCAACCAGCGGATGGGATTCAAGGCGCTGCGGCGCTGGGGATCGCAGAAGAACGGACGCGCCACCCAGCCGACGATGGCGGACAGGAAAAGACCGACCAGGAGATCCTGGCCGGACCAGAGCCGCAGCACACCGCCGGACCCTGCCGTCAGCAACAGATAGACGGCGAACGAAAAACCGCTGGTTGCGATAAAAGAGAGCATATTCATCCAATCCGTAAAAAAACCGGAAAAACACTGCCACAGCCAAACCGACCTGACTAGAGCAAATCGTCTATTCCAGCCAAATCGCCAAACAGGGTAAAACGCTTTACGGAGAGATGCAAGCGTTTTTTGGGAGGACCAACAAAGGGATCAACAAGGAACGTTCAATCACTCCATGAAAAATGACGGGACCGGCGGGCGAATGCCTATTCGGGGATGAATAGTTTTTGCCCGGCGATCAGGTTGTCCGGATTCTTGAGGTTGTTGGCTTCGATGATGACATTCATACGCACGCCATAGGCGGCGGCGATGCGCGAGAGCGATTCGCCGGGCTGGACCACATGTTCAATGCCCGTTTGGGACGCGGAACGACGGGGCGGGGAGGGGGGCTGCGTTGTGCGGATCAGGCTGGCGACCTTCTTGGAGATGTCTTCATAGATGTCTTTCTTGTCCTGAACCCGCGCGGCGTCGAGCGCGCGGATCTGACGTTGCAGATCATCGATCTGGGTTTGCACGGATTGCACTTGTGCGGCCGATGCATGCCCCGACTGGGCCGAGCGGGAGGCGGACAGCTCGGATTGCAGGCGGCCGATTTCGCTGTCGGTGGCCTCGATCCGGGCGTGGAGTCGGCGGAACTCTTCGCGCAGATAGCCGACTTCGGCCTGGGTGGCGGGCGGGGGGCCGGCCGGTTCCTGGGTGGTGACGCAGCCGGTTCCGCCCAAGGCCAGCAGCAGGCCGGCGGCCGTCCAACGAATCAAGGGATTGATGTTCATGCGGGCAGCCTACGGAAGATTGCGGCGTCGCTCAAGCCTGATCCGTCGTCCGCGACTGCCAGGCTTTTTGGAAGGCAAATCCAACAAAAAACAGAACCGCCAGCAGGGCCATGGGCCAAAGGGTGGCCAGCGAGAACGGCTCCTGCATTTCGTGGGCATCCATGATGCGGTGCAGGATGGTGGCATAGAGCATTCCCTTCACGATGTACCCCAGGACGGCACTGAGAACAAAGCGGCCGAAGGGGACCCGCAACAGGCCGGCGCCGTAGTTGAGGACCGAGTGGGGGAATCCGGGCAGGATGCGAATGGCACAGAGCATCATAAAATTGGAATTGCGCTTCAGCAGCCGGAAGAGCGCGCGGTGCTGGACGGCTTCGGCCCAGCGTCGGGAGATGTGATGCGAGAGATAATAGGCGATCGAACTGCCGGTGGTGCCGCCGATCAGGATCATCAGGGTAGCCGGGAGGGGATCATAGACCAGGCCGATGACGACAAAGGAAACCGAGCCCGGCAGGGCCAGGGCAAAGCACAGCGCCTGCGCCACAACCAGGGCGGGCGCGACCCAACCGGCCGGCGCCCAGGCATCGATGGCTTCCAGCAAGCGCTTCCCCTCGACGTGCTGGTCCAGCCATAGGCCCAGCAAAAGGATGGCTGCGATTGGCAGCCATCCATGGCGCACCGCCCAGGATGTGTTTGTGAGATCCTTCACCAACGTACCGCTTTTAGCTTTCAACAGTCGACGGGGGACGTCAATCCCAAAGGAAGGAACGGGAGGGGCGGGGGCGCGGGCGCAATCCATTTCTAACGACCGCTCATTTGATGGGATGAAAGCCTGTACTCCGTACGCGGAACGAGCCCAGAAGACGACGACATGCCCAGCCCGAAAGAATTCGCGAAAGAATTCGCGGAAATCCCGGGATTGCGCTCCGCGGAGCGTCATGATATAGAAGCCGGCATGATCAGGCGATCGAGCGGGTTGGTGCTGTTCTGGCTGGCGGGCGTTTGGGCGGCCCAGGCCGGAACGTTTCCCCTGCGCTACACCACGGAAGGCGCAACCTCCACCTTCCCACTTCCGCTCGAGAAGAGCGAAGTCATTTTTAAGGCGGAGCCGAAATACGCGGGGGCGGAAGTTGTCCGCAGCCTGCTGTACTTGTCCGGCGACAAGAAAGACTTCATTGCTTTCGCCTGCGACATGGAATCGCGGACGCTCTATGTCGACCTCAACCGCAACCTGGATCTGACGGATGATCCGGATGGCGTTTTTCAATCCGCAACCGATCGATGGAGCCGCGAATTCAAGAACATCCGGATTCCCGTTGAGCAGGGCGACCGTCGCCGTGAACTCCTTGTCGACATCCTCATTTACCGTTCGAATTACGGACGCTACACGGTCAAGTCTTCCTGGGAGAGTGATGCGGTGCCGATCGGGGACCGGACGTACCGGATGGCGGTTGTGGATGACGGGGATGGGGTGGTCAACCGCCGGGACGCCCTGTTTCTCACTCCGGTCACGGAAGGGGGCGGGGATGCCGCCGCGGCGCAGGTGGAATTGAAGGCGCCGGCGTCCCTGGTGCTGGACGGCCAGGCCTGGCGATTCTCGTATGAACTCGCCGCCGATGGCCAGACCTTGGCGTTGTCGGTCGAGCCGTCCTCGCCCCGGTTGCAGGAGGTGGAGTTGACGGGGGAGAATGTGGAACGGCTGGTGTTGGAATCCGACAAAACGGCAGCCGTGTATTTCCGTCCGGACCAATCCATTTCGCTTCCCCCCGAATCCTACACGGCCGAGGTTTGGGTCCGCATGACCGATGGAGAGCGGTCCTCCTTGTGGCATGCTCGTCGTGTTTCCTTCCGGCTTTCCGAAAAGAACGAGTCGGTTTCGTGGCGCGTGGGCGGGCCGATTGTCAGTACGCTGTCGCATGCCCTATCGGGCAGCCAACTCTCCTTCAACCAGGCCACCCGGGGCGCCGACGGCGCCAGCTATTCGCTGGACTCTTCCTCCGGGGTCAAATTCGGCAAGCCGAAGCTGCGCGTGAAGAAGGCGGGGAAGGTCATCCACGTCGGCGAATTCGAATACGGATGAGGGGGGACCTGCTCGTACTCATGGCGAGTACCTCCCAGACTGTTCGGCACGTTGGAATGCGAAGCCTTTTTCGAGGGCGAGGGCGGAGACTTGGTTGCGTCGACTCCGGTAACGATCCGCATCACCCCGCTGTCCAAAATCAAGGCCTATGGATTCTGGGTGCTGCCGCTGTTGCTGCTGGCCTGGAAGCCCAACCGGAGTCGGAAGGCCTTGTGGATTCTGGTCCCGTATTATCTGTGGCTTCTGCTTCAGAGTGGAATCGCCTCCCTGATGTGGTTCGGGGAAATCGCAGGATTGGCGCCGCCCGTCCTGGCCACTCTCTGCGGACTATTCCTGCTGGCGCCGCTGGTTCGCCGGTGGAATGGGTGGTTGGTTCTGCTGGGGGCGATTGCGTTCACTTTGGGGGTTCATCTGGCCTGGGGCTGGATGAATCGGGTAGAGCATTGGCTATATCTCGGCATTGTGTCTTCCGTCTTGTGCGTCGTGATGCTGGTTTCCGCGGCCTTGGCGCGCCGGTGCTGCCGCGGCGTGCTCCGGAGGGTCCGGCTGGCCCTTTGCCTGCTGCCGGCCGTCGTATTGGTCACGCTGGTGGGCCTGATGGCAACGGCGTTGGGATTCCTGGTGTCGTTTGGCGAGATGGGGATTACGATGGCGTCCGCTCTGGCCAGTGTGTTGATCCCCGGGCTCATCGTTGGCCTGATCTTGTACATGGTTCTACTCAGTTTCCTCATCGTACCATTCGCCACGGTCTTCTATCGCGAGCGGCTGGGTCTGTTGCTCAAGTTGAAGCTGCCGGAGCCGCCCGCGTCACCGGCGGGTTGAGATCGCGGTCCCACCGAATTCGGCGGGCCCCGCGGTTGAAGAACGCCCCACGTCTGGCCCTCTCGCCGACCCGTTCGACCCAAGGACATTTCGCATGAGCCATGAGGGTGCAGCAGGATCATGTCGCGGATGCGGCGATGTTTCCCCCCAGGCCTGGTTTGCGGACATGGTCCAGCATTGCTATGATCATGCCACGGCGGCCAAGGCGGCGGGACGCCCGGTGGTGGGCCTGATGTGCGAATACACCCCGCGGGAGCTGATCCTGGCGGCGGGGGCCGTGCCCGTCTGCTTGTGCGGCGGCGATGTCACCCAAATCCCGCCCGCCGAAGAAATCCTGCCCCACAACCTGTGTCCCCTGATCAAGTCCACCTTTGGCTATCACCTGACGGGCGCCAATCCGTTTCTGGAGATGGCCGATTTGCTGGTGGCCGAGACCACCTGCGATGGCAAGAAAAAGATGTATGAACTGATGGCCGAAAAGCGGCCCATGCACGTGGTCGAGCTGCCGCAAAAGCCGGGCGATCCGGCCGCCTTTGCCCATTGGCTCCGCGAACTCCGGCGCTTGCGCGAAGAGCTGGCGCGGCGGTTCAGGGTCGACATCACCGATGAGCGTTTGCGCGAGGGCATCCGCGCGATGAACCGCGAGCGCGCGCGGCGTCGCGCGCTGGCCGGACAGATGCGCCGGGATCCGCCCCCCTTCACCGGTCGCGAAGTGCTGGACTTCAAGAGCCTGATTTCCTGCCTGCCGGCGGACCTGGAGTCGTATGAGCGCGCCATACGCCGTGCGGAGGCGGCGCCGGGGCGCCCCGATCTCGTCGGGCGCGTTCGCGTTCTGCTGACCGGCGTTCCGGTCCCGCATGGCGCGGAGCGCGTCGTGGATCTGATCGAAGCCCACGGCGGCGTCATCGTCTGCCAGGAAAACTGCACCGGGCTGAAGCCGATCCTGGAAGATGTCGACGAATCCGCCCCGGATCCGTTGCGGGCGATTGCGGAAAAATACATTCATCTGCCCTGTTCGGTCATGACGCCCAACAATTCCCGGATGGATCTGCTGAACGACCTGGTCCGGGACTACCGGCCCGATGTGGTGATCGAACTGATCTGGCAGGCGTGCCTGACCTACGATGTGGAATCCTTCCGGATCAAGCGCTGGGCGGCCACGGAGGCGCGCGTTCCCTACCTTCGGATCGAGACCGATTATTCGCCCTCCGACTCGGCCCGGCTGGCGCTGCGCGTGGAGGCCTTGTTTGAGACGGCGCGATCCCGGCAAAAGGCGGAGGCGTGAAGGTCGCGGGCATCGATGCGGGCTCGCGGACGATCAAGGTCGTCCTCTACGACACGGAAAAACGGTGCGTGCTGGCCCGCGGCATCTGTGATCAGGGCGTGCGGCAGGAGAAGCTGGCGGAGGACCTGTTCCGGCGCCTTGCGGCGGAGCAGGGCCTGGAGCGGGGGCACATTCGCCGGACGGTCGCAACGGGCTACGGCCGCGCCGCGCTGTCCTTCGCGGACGAGGCCATCACCGAAATTACCTGCCATGCGCGGGGTGTCCGCGAGCAGGCGCCGGAGGCGCGGACCATCATCGACATTGGCGGGCAGGACAGCAAGGCGATCTGGCTGGATGCCAGGGGCGGGGTCCGGGATTTCAGCATGAACGACCGGTGTGCGGCCGGGACGGGCCGGTTTCTGGAAGTGCTGGCGGCGCGCCTGGGCATGCCGGTGCATGGCTTGGGTCCCGCGGCCGCGGCCAGCCGAAAACCGGCGACCATCAACAGCACCTGCGTGGTGTTTGCCGAATCGGAAATCGTGGGGCTGCTGGCATCCAATGCGTCCCCGAGTGCCATCGTGGCCGGTGTGCTCCGGGCCATCGCGGCCCGCATGGCGGCCATGATCGGGCGCCGGGCCGCCGAACCGGTCCTGTTTACGGGCGGGGTTGCCCTCGTTCCGGGCATGGACGGCATCCTCGCCGCAACCCTCGGGTGCCCCGTCCGCCTGGCGGATGGCCCGGAATATACCGGAGCATTGGGCGCTGCCCTGCTGGCGGCGGCGCCCCCCGTCTCCGGATGACGCTTGAACCGGCCGGGGGGAACAGATAGATTGCGGCCATGGATGCGAAGTATTACGAACTGCGTTGTGCCGTCGTGGAGATGTTCTACGAGACCTTGCTTGAGGAGGGCTATACCATCGGGCAGGCCGCGTCGCGCTGCCTGGTGGAGTTCCGCTCCGAGGTGCAGGGCGGCCGGCAAGACGGACTGGTGGCGCTGAGTTCATTGTTGTCTCGCGTGGCGCGTCACGACCCCACCGTCTTTTCGCAACTCCAGGCCGAGGTGACCGCCCTGAAGGCGCTGGCCCGGAAAAACTTCTGCTGGCGGGGACTCACGTCGATCGCCAAGGATCGCTTGAAAGAAGACCTGCGGTTCATCGAGGAACGCGCGGCGCCGCACATCGGAGCCCGGAAATGAATACGTTCTTCTCCGCCGTGATGATTCTGTGGATCTTCGGCATGGTGATCTACCTGACCAAAGGCATGTAGCCAAGGGGGCGGGGTTCCCCATGGGCGCGCACTTGACCGGATCGAACGGGCCGACCCCATCGCCCTCGCCGCCCTCCGTGGCGCGGATGGTTACGGAAATCTCGCTGGATCGGGAATTCGATTACCGGATCCCGGAGCCCTTGCGGGCGGCGATCCGAATCGGGTCGGTGGTCCGTGCGCCTTTTGGCCGCCGTCGGGTGAGGGGATTCGTGACGGGTCTGGCGACCCGATCGGACTATCCGGACTTAAAAGCCATCGAGACCATCCTGCCGGGAGAGCCCCTGTTCGATGAAGGCATGCTGGGGCTGGCGCGATGGATGGCGGACTATTATGTGGCGCCGATGGAGCAGGCCATTGGCGCCATTCTGCCGGCTGCGGTTCGGCGCGAAGGGGCCGGATTCAAGCAGCAACTCGTGGCCCGGATCCGTCCGGGCGGCGAGCCGGGGCCGGAAGACGTGGACGCCCTGGCGCGGCGCAGCCCCAAACTGGCGGCGGCGTGGCGGCGGATCGTGGAGTGCGGCCCGCTGCCGGCGGCCCAGTTGGAGGAGGAATGCCAGGTCCGTCTGGCGGGGTTGCGGCGGCTGGCGGCCAAGGGCTGGCTGGAGCTGACGTCGGATGTGGTGCGTCGCAATCCCCACGAGCGCATGAAGGTGCTGCCGACCCGCGCACCTGTCCTGATGGCGGAGCAGGAGGCGGCCCTGGCGGCGATTCGCGAAGAGATGCAGCGGCCTCAGCCGGGCGTGGTCTTGTTGCATGGCGTCACCGGCAGCGGAAAAACTGAAGTGTACCTGGCGGCGATCGAGACCGCGCTGAAATCCGGACGCGGAGCCATCGCGCTGGTGCCGGAGATTTCGCTGACCCCCCAGACCATGGAACGCTTTCGGGGGCGGTTTGGCGACACGGTGGCGGTCTTGCACAGCCACCTGTCCGACGGGGAGCGCCACGACGAGTGGCAGCGGATCGCCGCGGGCGCCGCGCGGGTGGTGGTGGGCGCCCGCAGCGCGCTCTTTGCGCCGGTTCGTCCGCTGGGTCTTCTGGTGGTCGACGAAGAACACGAGCCGGCCTACAAGCAGGACGAGTCCCCGCGCTACAACGCGCGCGATGTGGCCGTGATGCGGGGCCGCCGCGAAGGCTGCGCCGTCATTCTCGGCAGCGCCACGCCTTCGCTGGAGTCCTATCGCAACGCGCGCGAGGGCAAGTACCGCCTGGTCGAACTGCCCCGCCGGGTGGATGGCCGGGTGATGCCGGTGGTCCGGGTCGTGGACATGCGCATCGAAACCGAGAAGGCGGGCGCGATGCACTTGCTGTCGCAGGACCTGATCGAGGCCATCCGGCTGCGCCTGGGCCAGGCCGAGCAGACGATGCTGTTCCTGAACCGGCGCGGCTATGCCACCACGGTGATGTGCCCGCAGTGCGGCCATGCCGAAACCTGTGAGAATTGCAGCGTCAAGATGACCTATCATCGGCATGCCGAACACATGCTTTGCCATGTCTGCGGCGCGGTGCGGCGGGTTCCCGATCGTTGCGGCAATGCGGAATGCGCGGCTCCCAGCCTCAAGATGACCGGCATCGGCACCCAGCGCGTCGAGATGGCCGTGCGCAAGATTTTTCCGAAGGCCCGGATTGTGCGCATGGATTCCGACACCACCGGCGGAAAGAATTCCCATGCCGATATTCTGGGGGCGTTTCGCCGCGGCGACATCGATATCCTGGTCGGCACCCAGATGATCGCCAAGGGGCTGGATTTCCCCAACGTGACGCTGGTGGGCGTGATCATGGCGGATTTGAGCCTGCAAATGCCGGATTTCCGGGCGGCGGAGCGGACGTTTCAGCTTCTGACGCAGGTTTCCGGCCGGGCCGGCCGCGGGGACGTGCCCGGCGAGGTTCTGGTGCAGACCTATACCCCGTTCCATCCGGCGGTTCAATCCGCCCGCCATGCCGATTTCGTCACGTTTTACGATCAAGAGATCGATTTGCGGAAGGAGCTGAAATACCCGCCCTTCACCCGTCTGACCACGGTGCTGTTCAAGGGCCGCGACGAGAAGGCGGTCGATGTGTGTTCGCGGCGTGTTGCGGATGCCCTCCGGGGGCGGTTGCCGGCCGGGGTGCGACTCACCGGGCCGGCGCCCGCGCCGCTCGCCAAGGCCAAAGGCTTCTACCGCGCGCAATTCATGCTCTGGGCCGTCGCGGCGCGCAACTACATCCCCGTCTTGCGGGAAGTGCTGAAGTCCGGCAAGCCGCCCAAAGGGGTGGCCATCAGCGTCAATGTGGATGCGCTCTCCCTGATGTGAGCGGATTGAAGAACCGGGTCAACCCACGCGGGCATTGTCGATCAGTCGTGGCGCGCCGACCCAGACGGCCAGGGCGACCAAGGCGGGTCGGGCCATGGGCCCATCCACCGGTTGCAGGGATTCATCGTCGACGATTTCGATATAATCGATTTTGGCGTCGGGTTCCCGGGTGATGAGGCTCCGCATGGCATCGATCAGGGCGGCCGGCTGGCGTTCGCCTTCGGCAAACCGCCGCTGGGCTTCGTCCAGGGCGCGCCGCAGGCAGGTGGCCTGGATGCGCTGGGCCGGCGCGAGGTGTTGATTGCGGGACGAGAGAGCCAGGCCATCGGCTTCGCGAACGGTCGGGCCGGCGACGATCTTCACGGGAAGGTGCAAGTCGCGCACCATCCGCCGAATGATGCGCAGTTGCTGGGCATCCTTCTCGCCGAACACCGCCGCGTGCGGGGCCACCAGATGAAACAGTTTGATCACGATGGTGCAGACGCCGTCGAAGTGGCCCGGCCGGGTGGCGCCGCAGAGCGTCCGCGAGAGCACGGATTCCGTCACCCGGACGCTGTCCCCGGGGGGATACATGTCCTCAACCGACGGATGAAACAGAAGATCGACTCCTTCCTGTTCGCACAGAAGCCGGTCGGCTTCGAAGGTGCGCGGATAGGCGTCGTAATCTTCGTTCGGGCCGAACTGGGTTGGATTGACGAAAATCGACACCACGACGACATCGGCCTGCTGCCGGGCGATGCGGATCAGGGATAGATGCCCCTCATGCAGATTACCCATGGTGGGGACGAATGCGATCCGCTTGCCTTCGGCGCGCAGGGCCTGCGCCACTTGCTGCATTTCACGCGGATGGGAAATGATCTTCACGACGCCAGACGCTATTCCCGAATCCCCCTCAACTCAACCCAAATATCGGCCGCACTCCAAACCGGAGGCGTCGTCGGGATTGGCAGGGTCGGGCTGGGGGAGTAGCATGCGGGCATGTCGTCAAAGGGGCCATTTGGACTGAGGGTCGCGGCCGGGATCCTGGCCATGGCCGCGGGTCTGTTTGCGGGTCCGACGGCCTGCGCCCAGGACCTGGCCGCGGGCGTGTCCCTGACCCTGGACAGCTCCGCGGTGCGGATGGTGTTTGAGCGCGGGCGTCCGGGCTTCAAGCATCTGCCGGATATCCGGATCAAGCTGCATCAGCCCGAGGAAATCGCCGTGACGCCGCTTGAATTGAATCCCCAGGTGCGCGGGATCGAGATCCGCTTGCCGCTTACGCGGGTCTGGATTGGCTATGAGCGGCTCGACGACGACGAGGAGCCGCACCGGGTGACCGTATCGCTGCGGCGCAAATACTAGGAGGCGCCCAGTTGATCGATGGTGGCGGCCTGAAGGCGCTTGAGCTTGCTGCGCAAGGCAAATTTCTTGACGTGGCTGAAATGGTCGATGAACAAATCCCCGGCCAGATGATCCATCTCGTGCTGGGCGGCGCGGGCAAAGAATCCCTGGAGGGCGGTGACCGCGGGTTTCCCGTCCAGGCCCAGGTGTTCGACCACGATGCTCCATGGTCGTTCCACAACGCCCTGAATGTCGGGAAAACTCAGGCAGCCTTCTTCGAGCGTACAGGTTTTCTTCGAGGCTTCGATCAGGCGGGGGTTGACCAGGGCGAGGGACAAGGGGACATCGGGATTGAGTCGCGGTCCGTCTTCGCCATCCCGGTCATAGCTTTCCGGGATTTCCAGGACGCAAACGGCTTCGGTGCGGCCGACCTGTTGGGCGGCCAGCCCGACCCCCTGGGCGGCGCGCATGGTGGCGAACATGTCGTCAATCAGCCGGGTGACTTCGGGCGTGATGGCGTCGACGGGACGGGAAGACTCCCGCAGTACGGGATCACCGTAGGTTCGAATGGGCAGGATCGTGCTCATGGTCAGGCGTCACTATAGGGCGGCCCACCCCATCTCGCAAGGGGGCTTCGTGCCGGTGTTGATCCCATCAGAATACCACCGTCGAGTCAGCGCCTCCTGGTCAAGCCGCCGGGGGCACGGGTGCCATCAGATGTGCTTGAGTGCGGCCTTGCCGATGGAGTAGACGTTGAAACCGATTTCGTAGAGCGCTTTGTGGTCCAGGATGTTCCGGCCATCAAATACGAACGCGGGCTTGATCATGCGGTCGTAGATCCGCTGGTAATCCAGGGTTTTGTACTGGTCCCATTCGGTCACCACGGCGATGGCGTGGGCACCGTTGGCCGCCTGGTAGGGGTCGGGTTCGAACTGGATGCGGTCCTTCACGTCGGCCAAATCGATCTGGGCCTGGGCAAGCGCCTTGGGGTCGGTGATGACCAAATCGACATGCTCGGCGAGCAGTTCGCGGGCCACCAGGATGGCCGGGCTTTCGCGGGTGTCGCCGGTGTCGGCCTTGAAGGCGAAGCCGAAGAGGGCGATGCGTTTGCCCGCGATGGTGTTGAACATTTCCCGCAGCATGCGCGCCACGAACCGACGCTGCTGGTATTCGTTCAGTTTGACGACCTGGCGCCAGTATTCGGCGACCTCGTGGAGGCCGTAGCTCTGGCACAAGTAGGCGAGGTTGAGGATATCCTTCTGGAAACAGGAGCCGCCGAAGCCCACGCTGGCTTTCAGGAACCGGGAGCCGATCCGGCTGTCGGTGCCGATCGCGTGGGCGACCTCGCCGACATCCGCATCGGTGGCTTCGCACAGCGCGGAAATGCTGTTGATGGAACTGACGCGCTGGGCCAGAAACGCGTTGGCGGTCAGCTTGGAGAGTTCGCTGGACCACAGGTTGGTGGTGAGGATGCGCTCGCGCGGCACCCAGGCGGCATAGACATCGACCAGGGCCTGGACCGCCTTCTGTCCGGCGGGCGTGTCGTGTCCGCCGATCAGGATCCGGTCGGGATGGTCGAGATCGGCGATGGCGGTCCCCTCGGCCAGGAATTCGGGGTTGGAAAGCACTTCGAACTTCACGCCGTTGCTGCCGCTGTTCAGGATGCGCGCCATGGCATCGGCGGTCCGGACCGGCAGGGTGCTCTTTTCGACCACGATTTTATCGGTCTTGGCCACCTCGAGGATTTGGCGGGCGCACCGTTCCCAATGCTGCAGGTCGGAGGCTTCGCCGGCGCCATGGCCGAAGGTCTTGGTGGGCGTGTTCACGCTGACAAAGATCATATCCGCTTCTTCAATGCCGCGGTGGATATCCGTCGAGAAAAAGAGGTTTTTGCCGCGCGCGGCCTTGACCACCTCGAGCAGGCCCGGTTCATAGATCGGCAGGTTGTCGGAGTTCCACGCATCGATCCGGCTGGAATTGATGTCGACCACCGTTACGCGAACGTTCGGGTTCTTCTTGGCGATCATCGACATGGTCGGCCCGCCGACATAGCCGGCCCCAATACATAGAATCTTATACATCAGGCGGATCCTTACGTTGGTTGCAACACTTCGGCCAGCGACCCTAGCACAACCCGCAAAACTGGCAAGGCCTTCTTGCGGCAAGACAGGCAAGACAGGCAAGACCGGGGGGCGGGCGCATGGAAGTATGGCGGCAGGGGGAGGGCGTGCGCGGGACGGGGGCCCGCCGACGCCACAAGGCCATGACGGGGGCCCTCCCATTTTCCATCATTCCATTCCTCCATGCCTCCATCTCTCCGCCTCCCCGGGGAGTCAAGGCGTGGAAAACGTTTGGACATAGCCGGCGATCAGGATGATGAGAACCAGAATGGGCAGGACGATCGCCACGTAGCCCCGCAGCCAGGGCGGAATCTTCCAGCCCTGGCCGGCATCCGCCTCGGCCCGGAAGCGGTGCCAGCCCCAGCCGCGCGCGTGGGAGCAGAACAGGAGGAACACCAGCGCCCCCATGGGCAGCAACGTCTTGCTGACGATGAAGTCTTCGAAATCGAGCACGGAGGTGCCCGCCCCCAGGGGTTGGAAGCCCGACCAGGCGTTGAATCCCAGCACGCAGGGAAGGGCCAGCAGGGGCAGGGCGATCATGTGGACCCCGGCGGCCTTCCGGCGCGACCAGCCGTGCACATCGATCCAGTAGCTGACGATGTTTTCAAAAACGGCGATGACGGTGGACAGGGCGGCAAAGCACAGGAACACAAAGAACAGCGCGCCCCAGAACTGTCCTCCCGTCATCGTGTTGAAGATATTGGGCAGCGTGATGAAAATCAGGGACGGACCGGCGTCCGGTGCGACGCCAAACGCAAAGCAGGCCGGGAAGATGATCAGGCCGCTGATCAAGGCCACCAAGGTGTCCAGTCCGACAATGGCGGCCGACTCGCCCAGCAGGGTTTTTCGCCGATCCGTGTAGCTGCCAATGATGGCCAGGCTGCCGATGCCGAGACTCAGGGTAAAAAAGGCCTGTCCCATGGCGGCGTTGACAGCGTTCCAGATGCCGGCATCCCGCAGCCGGGCCAGATCCGGCCGCAGGTAGAAGGCCAGTCCTTCGCCGGCACCGGGCAGGCTGAGCGATTTGATCGCCAGCGCCGCCATCACCGCCAACAGCAGGGCCATCAGCAGATTGTTCACCCGTTCCACGCCCCGTTGCAGTCCCAGGCCGCAGACCGCCATGCCGAGCCAGGTCACCGCGGTCGCCCAGGCGGCCATGCGCAACGGATCCGCCAGCAGGGCGGAGAAAAACCCGCCCAATTCCGCCGGCCCCAGACCGGCGAGGGTTCCGGCGGTCATGGCTCGGAAGTAGGCCAGCAGCCATCCGGCGACAACCGTGTAGAACATCATCAGCAGATAGTTCCCGGCGATGGCCACGGGGCCATACCAATGCCAGCGCGTGCCCGGGGGTTCCAGGGTTCGCAGCGCCAGCCCGATGTTCTGCCGGGCACCTCGCCCGATGGCCAGTTCCATCGCCACGATCGGCAATCCAAAGGCGAACAGGAACCCCAGATAGATCATGACAAACGCGCCCCCGCCGTACTGCCCGACAATGAACGGGAACCGCCAGACATTGCCGAGCCCGATGGCACATCCCGCCGCCAGCAGGATGAATCCCATCCGGCTTTGCAGTCGTTCCCGTCCGGCCGTGCTGATATCCTTCACGCGCATCTCCTCGTGACCTTGATTCGACGCAGTCTATTCCAACTTCCGCCGCCAATGCAAATCCGGGGCGGGGCGTCATCCGGAATGGGGCATCGGCCTATGGAATCACGATGCGATAAAACGCGGGGCTTTGGACATTGACCGTGCGGTCGGTATAGGTGGTGAAGCCCGCCTGGCCGGGGATGGCGTCGGCGTCGGGCAGCGGCTGGAAGGCGGTGACATCCGTCAGATCCGCGGCGCGTTCAATGGCATAGGTCCGGCCGGTCACGCTCTGCCAGCGGACGATCCAGCCCGTGCCCTCCGGCGGGATCAAATCGGGCGGCCGCGCCAGGGCCAGGAGGGAGAGCGGATCGTTCGGGTCGGTTTGGGCGTACCACTCGCTGTAGTTGTCAAAGCCGTCTTCGTCGGCATCTCCGAAATCCTCGGACCCGTCCAGGGGTAGATCGTGTTCCAGCAGCCAAGAAGCGGGCAGGCCGGAGGGGGTGAAGGGGTGCTCATTGGCGCCGATATCGACGGCAGGACCGACTTGGCGCGGATTCCCCTGCAGATCAACAGCGCCGGCCATCCAAGAACGGTTGATTCCGGCCTCGATGCAGGGAGAGTTCGTGGCCAGGCGGAAGTCGCCTTCGGCGCGGTCCACGAACTCCGGATCGGCATCGATATTGCCTGCGCCGGGCGGCAGGGGAATGACGCAGGAATAGGCGGCGGTTACGTTGAAATGGAGGTTGTCGTCCGCCAGTCCCTGGCGATTATAAAAGACGATGGTGTTTTCGATTTCACCTCCATGGACGCCCCCGCCTTCGACGGATGCCGTATTTTCGACGACGGTGCAGTTGTGCAGATAGCTGTCGAAGGTGCCGCCGCCGTAGGCGCTTTCGTTGTCCCGCAGCAGGCAGGAGTAGAGGGTGCTGTTGGCGGTGCCTCCGCCGCTGCCGAGTTCGCCGCCGGCCACGTTGTCGCTCAATTGGCATTCGCGCAGAATGCTGCCGTAGGCCCCCCCGCCGGAATCAAAGGCAACGTTTCCGATCAGGGTGCAGCCGGTCAACTCGCTGTCGGCGGCGCCGCCGCCGAGCTCGGCCTGGTTGGACATGAGCGTGCAGTGGCGCAGAACGGCGTTGAACGCCCCGCCGCCGATGTCGGCCATGTTGCCGGTGAGGAGGCTGTCCACGATGGTCCCCCCGTTCACCCCGCCGCCGGCTTCCGCGGAATTGCCGATGATGAAACAGTTGGTGACGATGGCGGTCTCGTCCGCGCACCGGATGCCGCCGGCGTTCTCGCCCCCGGCGACGGTGAAGCCGTCCAGCAGAACACCGGGGCCCAGATAGGCTCCGCGGATGCCGTCGTCCCCCCATATCGAGGCGCTGAAGGGGCCTTCCATGCTGCGGATGGCGATCGGTTCCAGCGCGACGATCCGGTGGAGCACGCCGTCGGGGCCGATGGTTTCACTGGTGTCGTAATCGCCTTCGGCCACCCAGAGGGTGTCGCCGGGAAACGAAACGTCGATCGCGGACTGGATATCGGCGGCGGCGGTGTCCCAGGTCTCGTAGGGCGTGGCGGCGCCGGGGTTGTAGGCGGAGACGTAGCGATTGGCCGGAAGGACGCCGGTGCATCGGAAGCGCACCACGAAGGGCGCGGGGGCGTTGCTGGCGGAGTGCTGGATCCGCAGGTCGGCTTCATGCGGCCTCGCCTCCTCGGGCGAAAAAACCACCACGAACGGTTCGGCCGAATCCGCTTCCACGATGAGCGGAAAATGCGGGACGGAGAAGGCGGCCGCATCCGGGCCCGCCCAATCCATCGCGGAAACCACCAGCGGCACGTTGCCGTCGTTGACGAGGGTGAATGTGCGCGAAGCCGACTGCCCGGCCCGGGCGTTCCAGACCGTGCCTAGGGCGGGATCGGGATCCCCGCCGCTGGCGATCGGCTGTCCGTCGGGACCTTTGACGGCCAGTTGGGGGTCGGGCGTCGGAACCGCCTCGAATTCATAGGCCCCGATGTCCACGGTTTCGTCGAGGATGCGCGGCCGGCCGTCCAGATCGACCGCCGTGGCCATCCAGCCTTGGTTGTCGCCGGCGTTGATCGCCGGCGAGCTTTCGCGGAGCCGAAAGTCGTACGCCTCCGGGTCCACAAACATCGGATCCCCATCGATATTGCCGTCGCCCGCTGGCAGCGGGGTCGAGCAGCTGAATTGCATCGAGCTGCCGTCCCAGTTGTCGGGATCCTCGCCGTACCGGACGTTGCCGAACACGATGCAGTTGAAGGCCTCGCCGCCGGAGATTCCGCCGGCGATTCCAGCCCGGTTGTCCGTGATGGTCGAGCTGTAAAGATCGGAATTCGCCGCGCCGCCGCCGACGTCGGCCATGTTGCCCGCCACCAGACAATTGCGCAGCAGGCTCTCATAGGCGCCGCCGCCGGCATCGGTTGCCGAATTGGAAATCACCAGGGCGTTCCACACGACGCTGGCGGCGGCGCCGCCGCCGTGTTCGGCGGTGTTGCCCGCGAGGGTGCCGCCGGTCATGAAGCATTCGAAGGCGCCGCCGCCGCGCAGACTCGCGGAGTTGTTTTCGAGCACGCAATCCACGAGCGCAACGCCATGGGCCCCGCCGCCGCGGACGCCGGTGTTGTCCTGGATGCGGCAGTTCTCGGCGGTGGGGGCGCCGTCTTCGCCCCAGAGCCCGCCGACGCCCCGCGCGCCGGTCAGGGTGAAGCCCTCGAGGCGCGCCAGGCCCAGCAGCGCGGCGGCGCGGACGTCGTCTGCGCCCAGCAGGATCGCGGCGGCCGGCCCGTTGGCGCTGCGCACGGTGACGCCGTCGGGGACGACGAGGCGGTTGGCGACGTCGTCGGCGGTGGTCCGCTCGCCGGCATCGTAGACGCCGTCGGCCACCAGCACGAGATCGCCGGACTCCGCGGCATCCACGGCGGTCTGGATGTCCGGTGCCGCCGTCTCCCACGAGTCGAAGGGCGCTTCGGCCCCGGGATTGTCCTTGGCGACATACAACGTGGTTTGCGCCACGGCCGGGGCGGCGGCAAGCGAAACCAGCAGAAGGACGGTGAACCGGAAACCGGCGCGGCGGAACGATGCGGGACAATGCCTCATGGTGCGACTCCTAACCAAGTGCTCACGATCCAGGTATAACATGCCGACCGGCCTCAGGGCAACCCACGGTGACCCCGATGCCCTCCGGAGCCCGGGGGGAGGCGTTTGAACCACGGATGGACACCGATGGACACGGATTCCGGACAAACCGCCCAGCTACGGATGTTACGGATTATACGGATTCGATCCTGGGCATTGTTGTGATCCGTACAATCCGCGAAATCCGTAGCTGGTTTTGGCGGATCGGGTGGAACCGCGCTCGACGAACGTGGCCGGATTTTCCACGGCATGGAAAAAAACAGGATCTTTTTTCCACGCTGTGGAAAATGGTTTTCCACGCTGTGGAAAAATCAGGCCCGGATTTTCCACGCCATGGAAAAATATTGCCGGGATTTTCCACACCATGGAAAAATGGCCTGTCCCGCTTCAGCGGGATTTTCCACGCCATGGAAAAAGATGCCGATGCCGGTTGACGTCCACTGTCCCCGCCCTCCGGTAAAACCTTTCAGCAAATCCTATGCAACTTCGTATATTTCCATTGTCAGCGGGAGGAGTCGGGGCCTAGTATAAACAAATATCCCGGGAAGCATAGATTCGCCGGATGAGTTCCTGAAACGAGGGTGTCATGCAGATGCGCAAATGGATCGCGGTGGGCCTGGTGTTCGGTGCCGTGCGAGCGGTGTCGGGAATGGCCGCGCCGGTCGACGAAAGCCTCAACGTCTTTCTGACGGATGGCGTGGATCAGGATTGGGCAGAGCCCGCGCCGGTGGCGCCGCGCGCCGCGGCGGTGCTCAAGGCCGGGGACGAGGAACGCTCAATCCACCAACTCCAGCAGGAATTCTATCGGCAGTTCGATTACCGCACCGAGAAGCAGTTCGACACCCTGCGGGCGGCGCCCGCGCCCAAGGCGATCCGGGAGCCGGCGCCCCGGTCGGGTCCCCTCCAGAAGAAGGTGGTGGGCTGGCATCCGTACTGGATGGGAACCGCGTATCAGCGCTACGACTATTCCAAGCTGAGCACCATCGCGTATTTTTCCTACGAGGTGAATCCGGCCAACGGCTCCTATACCACGCTGCGGGGATGGGACACGACGCCGCTCATCGCCTGGGGCACCTCCAACAATGTCAAGGTGGTCTTGACGGCCACCCTGTTCGGCAACGCCAACGTCCAGCAGTTGCTGAACAATCCGACCAGCCGCCAGAACCTGATCGATACACTGGTGACGGTGGTGTCCAACCGCAACGGCCACGGGGTCAACATCGATTTCGAAGGCATCACCGACAACACCCTGAAGGCGCCGCTGACGCAGTTCATGAGCAACCTGACGGTGCGGTTTCACCGCGACATCCCGGGGTCCGAGGTGTCGATCGCCCTGCCGGCGGTAGACTGGACCGCGGAAAAGGTGTTTGACGTGGCCGCCTACGACCAGTTCCTGGATTACGCCATCATCATGGGCTACGACTACCATTGGAAGAGCGGCCCCACGGCCGGCCCGGTGGCGCCACTGCAAGCCAGCGGGACGTTCGGCGCCTGGTGTGTCGAGCGGTCCATCAACGACTACCTGGCCCGGGGCATCCGGCCCGCGAAACTCCTGCTGGGCTGCCCGTACTACGGCTACGACTGGCCGACGGACAGCCATGCGATTCCTTCGCCGTCTCGCGGCACGGCCACGGCGGTGCTCTATCCCAATGCCAAAGCCAACGCCGCCACCCACGGCCGGCAGTGGAGCGCGGCGGGCAGCGTGCCGTACTATCTGTACAACAATTCCGGCACGCGCCAGACGTGGTATGACGATGTCCAGAGCCTGGGCCTGAAGTACGACATGGTCAACGACAAGGGCATCGGCGGCGTCGGCATCTGGGCTCTGGGCTACGACGATCCGCTCCCGGAACTGTGGGAGCTGCTGGGCGAGAAGTTTGCGGGAGAACCGCCGGCGACGGCCTGGGCGGCTCAGGCCAGCGGCACAACTGCCGACCTGTATGGCGCGGGAGCCCGCGCCGGTATGGCGGTGGTGGTCGGGGCGGGCGGGGCCATCCGCACCTCGACCGACGGCGCCACCTGGCAGGCGCGCACCAGCGGGGTGGCGGACCTCTTGATGAACGTGGATGGTTCGGGACCGCTGTGGGTTGTCGTCGGCGCCAGCGGGCGGATCCTCACCTCGGCCGACGGCGTGACGTGGACGCCGCGCACCACGCCCACCAGTCAGATGCTGCGGGGCATTGCGTGGGGCAACGGCGCCTACGTGGCCGTGGGCGAAGCCGGTACCATTCTCCGCTCGACCAACGGCATCGCCTGGACCGCGCCCGCCTCGGGCACGTCGGAAGTTTTGCAAGGCGTGGGGTTCGGCGGCGGCCAGTTCGTCGCGGTGGGGGCATCGGGCGTGATCCTGACCTCCCCGAACGGAAGCACCTGGACGGCGCGAACCTCGGGCACCACCCAATGGCTGTTTGATGTCGCCCATGGCGGTGGCACGTATGTCGCCGTCGGCGCCAACGGCACGATCCGCACGTCGCCCGATGGCATCACCTGGACCGCGCGGACCTCCGGAGTGGCGGGACACATCAACCGGGTTGCCTATGGCAACAGCCGGTTTGCCGCCATCGGGGCCTCCGGCGCGGTGCTGGGTTCCGCCAACGGCGTATCCTGGATGCCCGAGACCGCCGCCACGACGAGTAACCTGCGCGGTCTGGCCTTCGCCGACGGCTTGTTCCGGGCGTGCGGATTCGGCGGGACGATTCTGGTGAATGGCCTGGGCATGCCGTCGGTGAGCATCACGACGGCCTCGGGATCCGTGCCCGCCGCGATGAGCAATCGAAATGTCTCGGGCACGGCCAGTGTGTTTACGACGGGCCATCTGCGCTGGGCCAACAGCCTGGGCGGCAGCGGCTCGGTTGCGGCGGCGGCTTCCTGGACCATCAACATTCCCTTGGCCGTGGGCGATAACGTCATTACGGTAACGGTCTCGAACGCCGCGGGCCAGACCGCCAGCGCATCGGTCACCTTCACGCGTCCCGCCGCCGCCCCGCCGCCCGGCACGCCGGTGGCGGCCGCGCAACCCTCCGGCGCCCTCAGCGACATCATTGTCTACACCAGCGCCGGCCATGGATTGGTCGGAGACACCGGCTCCTGGCGGTTCGGACGCGGCCTCACCCACGGCATGGTCGAGGACGTGGGCAACATCGACCAGCTGAATTATTTCGTCGATTACTGTTTCAAGGCGGGGGCCACGGTGGTGCCGATGCGTCCGGTGGGCCAGCAGACCAACGAAGTGGTGCTCGACAACGTTTCCGCCAGCGTGACCTGGGGCGGGGCTTGGCACGACAGCACTTCGACCATCTATTACGGCGCGGCGGGCGCCGTGCCGTACCGCTACGCCTACATCAATCCGACGGGAACCACGGCCTGGGCCATCTACCGCCCGACCATCCCGGAAGCGGGCTTCTATCCGGTCTATGCGTGGGCGCGCAGCGGCTCCGACCGGGTGAAGCAATTGTACCGCGTGTACCATTCCGGCGGCGTGACGGATGTGCGCGTCAACCACCGCCGCGTCGGCCTCGGCTGGGTCTGGCTGGGCACCTATTATTTCGAGGCGGGTACCGCCGGCAGCGTCAACATCTCCAATCACGCCCCGGGCGAGAATCCGGGCTCCAACGTGGTGATCGCCGACGCCATCCGGTTCGGCAACGGCATGGGCAGCATCAACCGCGGCTCCGGCGTGTCGGGTTTCCCGCGCGAACTGGAGGCCTCGCGCTACTGGATTCAAGCCATGGTGGGCCAGGGGATGAGCGCGGGGCTGTACGACTTGAGCGGCTACAACGACAACAGCGACAACGTGGGCGCCCCCGTGCGCATGGCGGCCGAAATGAATCGCGAGGCGGATGGCTCGTTCTGGGACCGCATCTATCTCGGGTTCCACTCCAACGCCGACGGCGGCGCGGGAACCGCCCGCGGCCCGATGGGCCTGTGGGACAACCGGGGCGCCACCGAAAAAATCAACCGCCAGAAGGATTTTGGAACGCTGATCGCCAATGAACTCCACCACGATCTCAACTATGGCCAGAACGGGACGTGGTTTCCGGATGGCTATGCCAACAATTCCGCCAATCTCTACGGCTCGGCCTACGGCGAACTCTACGGCAGCGTCAATGCCGAGATGAATTCCACGATCATCGAAACCGCCTTCCACAACAATGCCGCCGATGCCAACCTGCTCAAGTGCCCTTCGGCGCGGCGCGTCATGGCGATGTCGTCCTACCAGGCCATTGTGAAGCATCTGTCCACGAACAATCCGGCGGTTCCCCTGGCGCTGCTCCCCGATCCGCCCACCCACGTCAGCGCCGCCAACAGCGGCCCCGGGAGCGTGACGATCCGTTGGCGGGCTCCCGTGGTCAACGCGGCGGGGGGGCATGCGGCGACGGGATACGTCGTCTACCGGTCTTCCAACGGCTATGGATTCGGCAACCCGGTGACGGTATCCGGCGGCGGCACGCTGTCGACGACCCTCACGGGCCTGGAAGCCGGGCAAACCCTGTATTTCCAAGTGTGCGCGGTCAACAGCGGCGGCGAATCCCTCCCGTCCAAAACCGTCGGCGTGCGCGTTTCGCCGTCGGGACAGGCCTCCTATCTCGTGGTCAACGGCTACGAGCGCAACGACCGGTCCCTGACGCCTTCTCAGTATATCGCCAACGGCATCAACGGCAACGTGGCCCGTGTGATCCAGCGCAAGATCAATTCGCAGGATTATGTCGTCCAGCACGGATCGGCCCTTGCCGCCGCCGGAAGCTACTTCGACTCCTGCGACCAGGACGCGGTCCAGGCCGGCCAGGTTTCCTTGATGGACTATCACGCCGCCTTCTGGATTCTCGGGCGCGAATCCACCGCCGGCCGCACGTTCAACGCCGCCGAACAGTCGCTGGTATCGGCCTTCCTCGATGCCGGACGCAACCTGTTTGTCAGCGGTAGCGAAATCGCCTATGATCTCGACGCCACCGGCAGCGCCGCCGACAAGCTCTTCCTGACCAACCGGCTGCGCGTCGCCTATGCGGCCGACAGCGCCGGCACCTACCAGGCCACCGCCAAGAACGGCTCGATCTTCCAGGGGCTGGGCTCCTTCCTGTTCGATAACGGCAGCGGGCCGACCTACAACGTCAACTCCGCGGACGTCTTCCACCTGCGGGGCAATCCCTCCTCGTCGGCGGCGCTGGTGTACGGCGGCGCGGAAGGCGGCACGGCGATCGCCGCCGCCCAGTTCAGCGGCGCATGGCGCGCGGTGGTCATGGGCATCCCGTTCGAAACCATCCTGTCCGAGGGCACGCGCCACGCCCTGATGACCCGCGTGGTGAATTATTTCGGCGCGCCCCCGCAGGATGCGCCCGTCATCCAGATCACGACCCCGGCCACCAACCTGCCGGCGGGCACCACTTCGTTCACCCTCCACGGCACCCACAACGACGCGGTGACGGGAAATCTCACCTGGAGCAATCGCCTCAGCGGCGCGAGCGGCACCCGCCCGGCCGGTTCGCCCTGGTCCATTGCCGTCCCGGTCGTGACGGGCACCAACGTCGTCGCCGTCATCGGCCGCAACCATGCGCAAACGCAGTCGGCCACCGCCACGGTGTCCATCGTCGTGGCCGTCGCCACGAGCGCCCCGCCCGCGGGCATTCTCCATGCCGACTTCGAAAGCGGCACCCTTGACGGCTGGACCTCCGACTCCCCCGGCACTTGGATCGCGAGCCCGAATGCGCCTGTCTCGGGAACCTATTCGCTCAGGCATTCATCGACGGGTTCAACCAACAACTACATTTACACTCAACCCTCGTACAGCGTGGCCAACGGGCTAACGACATGGCGGTTCATATTGAAATTCGGCTCCTATGATCCCTCAGGGCTCAATCGCTTCCATGTCTTCCTGATGTCCGACCAGCCGAATCTGATCGGCTCCGTCAACGGCTACGCCGTGGGCGTCAATATGGGCGGCAGCAGCAGCGATCTCCTGCGGCTGTGCCGGGTCTCCAACGGGGCGATTGCTTCCACCGTTGTGGTTTCCGATCTCGACTGGGATCCCAATATGACGGTGGCTGTCGAGGTTACCCGGACGCCCAGTGGCATCTGGTCGCTGGCTTATTCCGCCAGCGGGGCGTTCGACTCCCTCGTGACAACCGCCAAAACGGGTTTGGATGCCACCTTTACCAATTCATCGTATTTTGGCCTCGTCTATATCTGTACCTCAGGGCGTCAAGGAATACTCTGGTTGGACGACGTCAGCATTACGCAAGTTCCGTATCCGGAAGTGATTCTGCCCGCTTCGCCCATCAGCCTGCCCAATACGACGACATCCTGGACCCTCACCGGAAGTGCCATCCACGCGGTGGGGAATCTGGTGTGGACCAATCTGGCGGGCGGTTCGGGCATGGTCCCGGCCGCGTCCAACTGGACCCTTACGGTCACGGGCCTGAAGACCGGCGACAACGTCATCCAGGTGGTTTCCACCGGCGCCGCGGGCATCCGTTCCACGGGATCGGTCACGATCGTCCGCAGTCCCTATGCGGCCGCCAACGCCGGACACGACCCGGCCGCCGTGGTGCCGGGCGGAGGCCCGATGCGCGCGCCGGCCGAACCGCTGCCCTCGGGCGATGTCGCGCTGTTCAGCGCCAGCCAGAGCGCCGGGGCCGGCAACGCCGCGACCCAGACGGGCGGCGCGGTCCGCTATCGCCGTTCCGGAACCGCCACCTGGCTCTCCGCGCCGATGGAGTTTCATTCCACCGTCGGCGACACCACCTACTGGCGAGGCCGCCTTCCCGCCGGCGCCTTCCCGGCGCTCACCTCCATAGAATACTATCTGGAGCTGACCTATTCCGATCGCGAGACCACCTATGTGGCGCTCAACGCCAGCGGGCAGCCCTCCGCCGCCGGCACGTCGCGGACCATCGCCCAGTCGCGCCCGTTCTCCTTCACCTATGGCGACGATGCCGGACACATCCTCAACGAGGACTTCGAGCCGGGTACGCTGACCGGCTGGTTCTCCAACGATCCCGAAGCCTGGGTCAACAGCGCCGTGGCGCCCATCAGCGGCTTCTATTCGCTGAAGCACAACCTGGACTGGTTGAACGCCACCAGCACCCTGTACGCGCTGCCCGACTACAGTCTCGATTCGGCCCGTACCGTCTGGCGGTTCGTGCTGAAGAACGGCAACTGGGATCCGTCCGGCAATAATCGATTCCATGTCTTCCTGATGGCGGACAGCACCGATCTGCTGGGCTCCGTCAACGGCTATGCCGTAGGCGTCAACATGGGCGGCAGCATCAGTGACATCCTGCGGTTGTGCCGCGTGGACAACGGGTCGATCGCCTCCCACATCGTCGTGACGTCGCTCGACTGGGATGAAAACATGACGGTTGCCGTGGAAGTCACGCGCCACCCGAACGGCCAGTGGGAGCTGCGCTACAGCCCCACCAACCGCTTCGACAACCTGATCTTCGGCGGGGCGGGCACGGATACCACGCACCAGCGCACCGATGTCTTCGGCCTCGTCTTCCAGTGCACGCCAATGCGCGCCGGGCTATTGTGGTGGGACGACATCCGCATCTCGCAGGAGGTGATCTCGTCTCTGGCCATCGAGGAGGACATCTACCGCGTGGCCAATGCCGACACCCAGGGCGTGATTGGCGGCACCGCCTCGCATGTGACGGGCAGTTTGACCTGGACCAACTCCCGCGGCGGTTCGGGCAGCGGGCCGGCCTCTACGAACTGGTCGCTCACCGTCACCGGCCTCCAGGTCGGTGAGAACCGCATCCAGGTCACGGCCAGCAATGCGGCGGGCGGGCGCGTCACGGCGGAAACCACCATCATCCGCAGCGCCTGGTCGCTGGGCAACGCATCTCACACGCCCGGCGCCATGATCGCCGGAGTGGACACCATGCGCAGCCCGGTCGCGCCGCTCGCCGGGCAGCCGGTCTATCTCTACAGCGCCAGCCAGGCCGCCGGATCGGGCAACGTCGCCCAGCAGACCGGCGGACGCCTCTTCTATCGGCAGGGCGCCTCGGGCTGGAGCAGCGTCAACCTGGCCTATGACAGCTTTGTCGATCCCAACGCCATCTGGCGCGGACGGATTCCCCCCGGCGCGTATTCGCCGGGGCAGGCCATCCAGTACGTGTTTGAACTGACCTATGCCGACCGCGAGACCACGTATCTTTCGGCGGGAGGCGTTGGTGGCTCGCTGGCCGCCGCGCAGTCCACCCCGTTCACCTTCACCTATTCGGCATCCACCGTTGCCGCCGTCTTCCACGACGACTTCGAAAGCGGCAGCCTGGCCGCGTGGAGTCCGAACGATGCGGCCGCGTGGGAGATCACGGACCTGCAACCCATCAACGGCGTCCGCTCGCTGCGGCACAACCGCAGCCGCGTGGTGTCGACCGACGCCATTGCCGCCTCCGTGCCCGTCAACGCCGCCGCCGACCGCACCACCTGGCGCTTTGTCCTGCGCAATGGCGACTGGGATCCCTCCATCAACAACAAGTTCTTTGTCTATCTGCTGGCCGATCGCGCCGACCTCCTCGGGCCCGTCAACGGCTATGCCGTCGGCGTCAATCTCACCGGCTTCGACGACATTCTCAAGATCTGGCGCGTGGTGGATGGCAGCGCCTCCGCCGTCGTGGCCGCCTCCGATCTCGATTGGGACGAAAACATGACCGTGGCCGTCGAGGTGATCCGCCAGGCCAACGGACAGTGGGAATTGCGGTACGCGCTGGACGGCGGATTCCAGGCGCTGTCGCCGCCGGCTTTTGGCACGGACACGATGTTCACCGCCGGCAGCCATTTCGGGCTGACGTTCATCTGCACGATGTCGCGCGCCGGGATGCTCCGGATGGACGATGTCTGGATCTCCCGCGCGACGACGCCGGGGCCCATGGCGTTGCGGGCCGATGAGGACCCCGCCGCCTCCGGCGCGCCCGCGCGGACCGCACCCGTCCTGGGCCTGGCGGGGGTGGGGGATGCCTCCGGCGTCCGCTGGCTGGTCTGGCCCAGCGAGGTCGGCCGGCTTTATGCCATCGACCGCTCTACTAACTTGCTCGAAGGCTTCACGCCGTGGATCACCGGCATCCCCGCCACTCCGCCCGAGAACACCTATCTCGTGCCCCTTGACGCGGAAACCCTCTATCTGCGCATCCGCGAAGAGGAATAATCGGCGGCTTGGAGCCGGGACGTCCCCGTCCCGCTGTCTTCGCGACTACTATAGCCAATTCTCCCGACGGGGGCGTCGGGTCTCCAAAGAGGGTAATCCGAAGGTTGGTTGGAGCCGGGACGTCCCCGTCCCGCTGTCTTCTTGTCAGGCCATCGCGTTCTACCGGCCGTGCTGGAGAACGGCAATAAAGGTCCAGGCGCGGTTGCGGACCTGCGCGTGGGCAATCCAGTTGTCACCCAATTCATGGCAGGCGCCCGAGCGGTGTTCCCGGGCGAGAACGCCTTGGAAATAGGCGGCGATTTGCGGGTCGGTTTCTTCGAGGGTGGGAAGGTCGCCGTTGGCGGCCCAGTCCGAGGCCACCTGCGGACGGTAGCTGTCCACCAGGACGCGGTGGACCATCCGGCCGGCGCCGGTGTCGGGATCGGTTTCCTCGGCGGAGCGCACCAGCAGGCTGCGGCGGCGTCCGCCGACGGCCAACGAGAAATCCAGCAGCATGCGGTGGATGGTGCCGAGTGCCACTTCAACCCCGATCACGCCGATGGTGCGCCCGTCCACCTGGATCCGGCAGGTGCAGTTCATCAGGATCGATTCGGTGGTGTCGTCGGCATAGGGCCGACCCCAGATGGGACGGTCGTGCGGAAGACGGAAGGTGGCGCGGTACCAGGCGGTGTCGGCGGGATCGGTCCGGGGCGCGTCGGCGTCCCGGCCGAATCCTGGAAAGACCGCCATGACGCCGGATTCGGTGGCGGCCACGGACCAGAGAATGTCGCGGCGGGCGCGGTGCGCGTGGGCAAAGACCCGGTCGAGGCGTCCCAGCCGGGCCGCATGGTCAAGGGCCTCGACCCTTCGGTCTTCCGGATGAGCCCGGGGCGGAAGGAGGAGGGCGGGATGTTCCATGCTGAGCCGGGTTTTATACCGCTGGTTGTAGGCCATGCCGGGAGGGCGGGCCTCGGGCTGCAGGAAATCCTCGTCGAGATAGAATCCGTCGCGGCCGGCGGGGGTGGGGTCGCGCCAGGGCAGGCGGTCCGGGGGGCTGGAGAGCAGGTCGACGGCGGTTTGCCGGTAGAGCAGGGCGATCTGTTCGATACCGTCCATGAACTGTCCCAGCATGTCGGCGCGGCCCATGACGGAGGCGGCGAACATGTGTTGTTCGCGCCGAACGGCCCGCTCGCGCTGGCGCTGGCTCATGATGACAATGGCGCCCAGCCCGGCGAGAACCAGCACGGCCAGAACGGCGGCGGCGAGTTTCCACAGGCGCACCTGGCGAGCGTCGCGGTCGAGCGCCGCCTGCCGGCGGTCGATCTGCAGCGACCGTTCCTGTTCGGCCGCCGCCATGGCGGCGGCCAGTTCCGGCTCCGGGCACGCCGCGCGGATGTCGCGCAGCAGCCGGAGCTGGACGCGCGCCAGAACGAGATCGTCTTGCTGGATGGCCAGCCGGATCTGGAGATCGATGGCGTCCAGCAGGCCCCGGCGCGCATCGAGATTGCCGGCCCAGAGGTCGATCGCCTGTCGGAATCCCCCGATGCACTCCGAGAGCTGGCCGCAGGCGGTGGCCGTGGCATCTTCGTCCAGGCGGCGGGTGGCGGGCCCGTCGCCGCCGGCCCCGTCGAAGTCGCGGCGGACGGCGGCCAGCCCTTCGGCGGCGCGCGCGCCGACCGCCATGGATTCGTAATGGGCCAGCACGCCGCGGAGCGCCTCCCGGAAGTCCGCGACGCTCGGGAAGCGGTCCTCGATGCGCGGTTCGAGGGCGTTCATGGCGATGTGGGCCAGCGCCGGGTTGCGGCAGGGGGCGTCGGGGATTTCGTCGGGCGGCTTCACCTGGCCCGTGGCGGCCTTGCGCAGGATATCCATGACCGTATCGCCGTCATGCGGGGGGCGGCCAGTGATCACTTCATACAGAATGCCGCCCAGCAGGTAGACATCGCTGGCGGGCCCCAGGCTGGAGAGTTCGCCGCGCACCATCTCCGGGGCGATGTAGTAGGGGGTGCCGGCCAACTGGGGCTTCAGGTCGGGAAACCGCCGGTATTCGTTGCGCTCGTCAAAATAGATGGCCAGGCCCCAATCCATGACGAACACCTCGCCGTATTCGCCGAGCATGATGTTTTCCGGCTTGAGGTCGCGGTGGAGGATCGCCTTGCTGTGGGCATAGGCGACGGCGTCGCAGACCTTCAGCAGCACCTCGACATGGTCCCGCCACGTCATCCGGGCCGCGCGGGCTTCGGCGGCGGCGCGGCGCTCCGGGTCGCGGATGCGGTCGGGATGCAGCAGATCCTTCCAGCTCATGCCGACGACCCGCTTCATGGCAAAGAACGGCCGGCCCTCGGCATCCTTGGCCAGGGCATAGATGGGGACCACGCCGGGATGGTCCAGGCGCGCGGTCATGAAGGCTTCGTTGGTGAACTCCCCGGCTTCCAGCGTGGCGCCTGTGTCCGGATTCAGGCCGACGCGGCAGATTTTCAGGGCGACCTCGCGGCGCAGGGCTTTTTCGCGGGCGCCGTAGACGATGCCGCCGCCGCCTTCGCTGATCTTGTCGAGCACCTCGTAGCGCGAGCGCCCTGCGGACGGCTGTTCGCGCACCATCCCGGCATCATCGAGGACGATGCGCCGCCCGCCGTGCGAAATGGTCTCGGTGGGGATCTGCTCCGGATCGACGTCATAGACCAGACAGGACGCCGCGGCCTGGCCCCGGATGGTCACATGGGGTTGCAGGGCCGGATCCCGCGGGAGTAAATCAGGCTCCGCGGTAGGGCTGTCGTGGGCGTCGTCCATGCATTCGTCCCGTATACCACCATCCTATCGGCCGCGCTGTCCGAACAAAAGGGAAAAGCGCGTACCGGACCTGCAGGAATAGGGGTCAGTTTCATTAATTAAATAGGGGTCAATAGGGGTCAGTTTCATTAATTAATGAACTGAACCTTTTTAAAGCTTTCATATCCCCATCCGCCCGGGCGGGCAGATTCGAGCTTTGTAAGCCAGGCAGAGAAGTCGGTGGCGCGACCCATCAGCAGGCGCTTCTTGATCCATTCCACCTTCACGCTGGTTTGTCGACGTACTAGCCAGGCCAGTGCGTATTTCTCCGGACTGCAACCGGGCATGTTCGGAAAATCCGAATCATTGATTCTCAACCTGACCATGCCGTTTTGCAGCAATCGCTCCGCGCGGTGCTCATCATGTTCCTGAATGATCGCGCCCCCGAAAGGAGTTCCCTTGTCCCGTGTAAGAATGTTCGACAAGCGATCCAGCATCTCGGATTTGAACGCCTCGCCCCCCACATGCCAACCGCGCCGGATCTGATTCCACTGTTCCTCGGCCGCCCATGGCTTCTTGGCATGGCGAATGCCTAGGACGCGAGATTTCATATGCCGCGCAAAGTGCATCCGCCCTCTTCTGGAATCCTCCAGTCCGAGTTCTCCCAAGACCCGCTGCACCCATATCCAGCCGGGGCGTTTCCCCGGCGACAGATAGCCGGGGTAACTGCTCCATACAAAGTCGGTTAACTTCGCGGAATCGAAGTCGTAACCCTTCACGCGGACCGGATTCAGATGGATGTAATCGGCGACGGCCAGGAAGTAGTTTGGGGCCGGATCAACGGGTATCGCTTTGTAGCGCCCGGAAAACAGATGCCCCCGCACCCGGTGGGCGGCGTTGAAGCGCTTGGTATAGGTTCCCTGGAGCCATTGCATTCCCGCAACCAGATTCGGCTCGGGAGTCTCCAGCAACAGGTGGTAATGGTTTTTCATCAGCACATAGGCGTGAATGTGCCACCCCGTGCGCTCGCATACCGTGCCCAGCGTTGAGAGAAAACACTCGCGGTCTGTATCAGTCCGATAGATGGCCTCGCCGTGGTCTCCGCGACTCATGACATGGTAGATCGCGCCCGCGTATTCCAGTCTGGGTTTCCTAGCCATGGCGCGACGACACCCTTTTCGAGAAGAATTGTCAAGTCATATCATGAATTAATGAAACTGACCCCTTATCATGACCCCTTATCAGTTGTGATTTGATGTTCTTTGATGATCTGAGACACTCTTCGCGCGGCGTGGAATTCACGACCTGGGTTGTGATTTGATGTTCTTTGATGATCTGAGACACTCAACCTCGTGCAAAGCGCCACCCTCAGGCAGTTGTGATTTGATGTTCTTTGATGATCTGAGACACTAGCTCGACGACGAGGGTGCCGACGTCGTCGGTTGTGATTTGATGTTCTTTGGTAACTGCTCAGGTAGCCGCCCCAGGGCGGGCGGCAACCTGAGAGGGGTTGGGGG
>CAYNSH010000004.1:29234-82265 GCA_964399775.1 uncultured Verrucomicrobiota bacterium | reverse complement strand
GTCCGCCGTGGCGCTGAAGCGGGAGTTGTTACAATGCACGGGCTGACCCCTTTTGAGGGGGGGGTGGGGTCGGCGGGGGAGACGCAGGCGTTGGCGGGGCGGCTGGCGGCAGAGTTGCCGGACGGGGCGGTGGTGTGTCTGCACGGCGAGTTGGGGGCGGGGAAGACCTGTTTTGTCCAAGGAATGGCAAAGGCGCTGGGGGTGCGGCGTCCGGTGGGGAGTCCGACCTTTACGTTGATTAATGAGTATCGCGGGAAGCGGGGGTTGGCGCACATCGATTTGTACCGCTTGCGGGGCGCGGCGGATGCGCTGGATCTGGGGGTGGAGGAATACCTGGAGCACTACCGTGGCATTGTGGCGATTGAGTGGGCCGAGCGGCTGGGGGGCCTGCTGCCGGAGGGATGCTGGCATGTGCGGCTGGAGCCGGGGGAGGGGGGCGACGAGTCGCGACGTATATCGATCACTCGCTCAGGGGACTGAATTCGAAGAAGGTCGCATCAAGCCCACGGGTTGGGGCGACCGGCGAGTCGTGCGGCCCAATCGAGAGCGGAGATGGTGCTGGCGGGATTGGCGCGGTTTTTTCCAGCGATATCGAAGGCGGTGCCGTGGTCGGGGCTGGTGCGGACATAGGGAAGGCCCAGAGTCAGGTTCACGCCGGAATCGAAGGAGAGCATTTTCATGGGGGCGAGGCCCTGGTCGTGGTACATGGCCACGACCGCGTCATAGACCCCGGCCAGATGCTGGTAGAAAATGACATCGGCGGGGACCGGGCCTTGCACATGGCATCCCATCCGGCGGCAGCGGGCAATGGCGGGAGCGATTAGGGTCTGCTCTTCGGTGCCAAGGGCACCGCCGTCGCCGGCGTGGGGGTTCAGACCGCAGACGCCGATGCGGGCCTGGGGGAATCCCATCCAAGGCAGGGCCTTGGCGAGCATTTGTATGGCCTCGACGATGGCGTCGATGGAGAGCGCCCGGGGGACGTTGCGAAGGGGGAGGTGGCGAGTGGCAAGCACGACGCGGATCCGCTTGCCGAACAGCATCATGGCCACGCGGCGGTTGGCCCGTTTCGCGAGCAGCTCGGTATGGCCCGGGATGCGCAGGCCGGCGCGATGAAAGGCCTCCTTGCTGATGGGGGCGGTGACGATGGCCTGAAGGCGGCGGTCCTGGGCGGCATCCGCGGCGGCAAGAATGGCGGCATAGGCGGCTTTGGCGGCCTGGGCGCAGATGGCGCCGGGTCGGATGCGGGGCGCACGGAGTTCGGCGGGGGACCAGGTGGCCACGGGCGGAAGCGGGGCGTGCAGATCGGCCACTTCGACTGGCAACGGCAACCCCGTCAGGTTGGCGGTCCGTTGCCAGACAGCGCGGTGGCCGATGAGGACCAGCCGGCGGTTGGCGGGCTGGGGGCGGCTGGCGGCGCGCAGGGAGACTTCGGGGCCGATTCCGTTGGGATCGCCGGAGGTCAAGCCGATGGCGACGGATTTCACCGGGCGGGTCTCAAGGAAAGATCTGGTGGGTGAAGAGCTGGACGTAGAATTTCGAGCGCAGCGAATCGATCCAGATGCGATGGATGCGTTCGGCTTCCTGCCGGCGGAGGTCCCGTTCGATCCGCGGAAGGACTTCCTGAAAGGCGAGATGGCGGGCCTCCTCCCGTTCGAGCAGTTGGACGAGATAGATGTCGCCCTCGAGATCGATGGGCGGGGCCACCTCGCCGGCTTTCAGGTCGCCGACCGCGTTTCGCAATGCGGCGTGGAGCGAGGCGGTGTCGAACCATTCGTCCACGGGCCGGGGGGCGTCGGAACCGGCCGCGTCAGCGTGGAGTTGTTGCCGGAGGTCTTCGGCCGCGGCACGAGGATCGGGACCCGAGTCAGCTTCAAAAACATAGGTGCGCAGGTGGAGGCGTTCGGGCAAGGCAAAATCGTCGCGCTGGCGCTGGTAGGCCTGTTGCAGATCGAACGACGTGACGAGCACCTTGGCATTGACCTCGCGCTGGCGCATCATTTGGACGATGAGTTGGTTTTTCATCTGCTTGCGCCACTCGGAAAGGGTCAGGCGCTCGGCGGCGAGCGCGCGCATGAAGGCGACGCGGTCGTTGTTGAACTGATCGAGGATGATGGAATGGACATGGTCTTCGACGGCGCGGTCGGGCAATTCGCCGCCCTGCTGTTCAAAATCCAGCAGGATGAGTTCCGATTCGATCAGGGCGTTGCGAATCGCCTGAAATTCTTCTTCGATGCGCTGTTCGAGTTCGCGTCCCCGGAACTGCATGGCGAGCCGTTCCTGGGCGGGTTGCAGGGCGGCGAGGACATCGCCAAGGGTGATGACCTTGCCGTTGACGATGGCGGTATAGCTGTCCAGGAGGACGCCGGGTGTTGGCAGGCCGTGGGCCGAGGGAGCGGCCAGGCCGACCAGGATGGCCAGATGGAGGAGGAATCGCTTCATGGGGACGGATGATAGGACAACCCGGTGGGGCGTGGCAAGGGCTCGAATGAGAAAAGCAGGGTGAGGCAATGCTCGGGCGTGGCCTGAAACGATTGAATCCCCGGACGGATTGGGGTAGGCTGCAGAGCAGATGTCCAGCCGGAATTCCATTTGGATGGTCTTGGTGGCGCTGATGGCGGCCGCGGCGGCCTCTGGGCGCAGCCTGCCGATTCACCGAGACTATTCGGTGCCGGTCCTTTTTTATGATTCGGGCGGGCACTTGGCCGAAGGGGAGGGCCGGGAGCCGGATCGGGTGGCCCTTCAGATGATGCGCGACACCCGGGCACAGGAAGAATTGATGGGCCGGGAGACGTTGATGGAAATGACCTTTGGGTCGGCCGCGTCACCCTTGAGAGCCGGTGTTTCGCCGCCCCCGGTTTCGATGAATGTTGCCGGGGATGGGGATGGCCGACGGCGGCGCCCGGAGACGGACAACCGGAATTGGCTGTTGCAGAGCCTGGCGCTGCCCAGCCTGGGCCAGACCTCCACGAATGCGGCCCGCTTGGTTATCGCCTCGGATGAAGAGGACTCCGGGTGGGGATGGTTGGCGGATGAGATCAAGCAAAGAGCGGATCTTCCTGGTCAAGCGCCGGTCGCCGATGCACCGCAGGATGCGGGGGGTGGCGGGCGCGCCGGGCCCTACGCATCCGATGCGTCACGCCCCCGAGCGGAGTCGCCGGGCGGAGCCGCGGGCCCTCGTTCGGGAGCCGGGCCGCCGCTGGCCGACCGTTCGGCGGAGCGGACGGAATCCACCGAGCGGACCGCTTGGCGTCCGGACGCGACCAGCCCGGCCCCGCCTTCGTCTCCCTGGCGTGCGACGGCGGGCGTGGCCGACTTCTCGCAAACCCGCGAGATGCTGGCAGACGTTGTATTGGATGTTCGCCTGGATCTAACCTCCTCAAGAATGGGCGCGGAATCCTTTGCTGGGGCAAGCCTGTCGGAGCGTGAAACTGCCATGCGACCGGGGACCGAGTCGCTGGCGCCGACCATGGGCACCCCAACGTGGCAGAGCGGCTTGTCGAGCCGTCCGGAAGGCAGGCCTGGTGCGACGTCAATGGGGGGAGTGGACGCCAGGCCATCCTGGAGCGGGGGATGGAACAATCCGGCCTCGGCGGGGCCGGGATTGGCGGGGGCTTCGCCAGCTCCGTCGTGGCAACCCTATGTTCCACAGGTGGTTCCGACCTCCGATCCCCGCGTTTCTCCTCAAGCGACCCCCCATCTGGGGGCCAAGCCGGCTTGGTACTGATCCGCGGGGGGTGGGCAGAAGCGAGGAAAAAGGGGGGGGGCTCAAAATGGGCCATAAATCGGCGAAAACCGGGCAGAATCGCTTGACCCGGCGGTAATAATTCCTCATACTCTGCTCGGTGGTTGGACGCCGTCCCGCTTGTCTGCCGATTGGCCGATTCAGGGGTGTTCCGACACCGGAAGGAACGAGCAGGGAATGAAACAGACAGCTTGGGGAATGGTAATGGCGACGGGGAAGGCGGAGCAGATCTCGTCGGAGATCGACACGCCCTTTCTGTATATGAACGACCGTCCGGTTCTGGCCTACTCGCTGGGAGCCTTCATGCATTGCCATGACATTGACGGCATTATCGTGGTGGTGAGCCGCGAGCGCGCGGAGAGTGTGCTGGGCATGGTACAGATGTTGGGCTTTTCGAAGGTGAAAAAGATCGTGGTGGGCGGAGCGCGGCGGGCCGCCTCGATGGCGGCGGGACTGGCCCATGTGGACGACGAAGTGGAATGGGTCTGCATTCACGATGCCTCGCGGCCGATGCTGAATGCGGATCTCATTTCGGAGACGATCAAGACTGCGCGCCGGCACGGCTCCGGAGTGGCGGCGGTGGAATTGACCGATCCGGTGGTGGAGGCGCGCAAGCAGGTGTTGGAGACGCGGCTGGATCCGGCGGGCCGGCTCTGGTCGGTGATCTCGCCGCAGACCTATTCGCGCGAAGTGCTGATCCAGGCTTATCCCGCCGCCGCCAAGCAGCGCAAGAACCATGCCGACGATCTGGAGGCGATGATGTCGGTGGGGATCCAGCCGCGACTGGTTCCGGCCGGCGGGCTGTCCATTCGGATCGGCTCCACGGCCGACCTGGCTCCCGTCCAGGCCCTGATGAAATAGTCCGGGAGCGCGGGCATCCACAATCCGCTGTCGAGAAAACCGTGGAATTAGTATTGCATTCGGCGGCGGAATGAAGGATAACCCGCAGTTGGATTGGGACAGAACCTTACAACCCATCTAAAAAAACGAAAAGAAAGAGGAGTACGGAATATGGCAAAGGCGATGACAAAGAGCCAAATCGTGGCGGCGGTGGCCGAAAAGGCCGAGATCAGCAAGAAGCAGGCAGGCGCCGCGTTGGACGCCCTTTCGGCGCTGGCGTACAAGAATGCCAAGAATGGTTTCACCGTTCCCGGCTTGGGCAAGATTGTGCTGGTGAACCGCAAGGCACGCATGGGCCGCAACCCCGCGACGGGCGCGACCATCAAGATCGCGGCCAAGAAGGTTGTGAAGTTCCGCGTGGCCAAGGCCGCCAAGGACGCCATCCTCGGCAAGTAATCTTCATCCATGCGATGATGACAAGCCGCGGCCCCGCCGCGGCTTTTTTGCGCCCTTGAAGATGGCGGCGGATGGACGGCGCACCATCGTGTTCTTCACGAGGGGGGGGGCGTTCTCATGAAGAATCTTGTCTTGCGCGCCTCGCGGAAACGGGGTTGGGGTCCGGGCTGTCGCGCGCTGGCTTGACGGCGGGGGTCGGGGCTGGGTATGTTCAACGCCTGTTTCTGGCACGGGCCAGTGTTTGGAAAGGAATCCGTTTTGGCATGAATATTTCGGTTGAGAGCCCAACTCCGTGCAGCCGCCGGCTGCAAGTGGAATATACGACGGAAGAAGTTCAGAAAGAGTACGACGAATCGTTGTCGGTGTATGCCCGTCATGGGCGGGTGAAGGGATTTCGCCAGGGGCGCGCGCCCGTGGACCAGATCCGCCGCCAGTACGACAAGCAGATTCTCGAGGGACTGCATGACCGGTTGCTGGCGAAGGGCTATCGGGAGGCCGTCAAGGAACATGGCATTACGCCCATCACCGAATCGGACCTGAAACAATCCGAACTGAAGGCCGGCCAGCCGTTTTCCTTTTCGGTGACGCTGGAGGTGGAGCCCCAGTTTGACCTGCCCGACTATCGGGGGCTGGAAGTCGAAGCGCGGGAGGTCGCGATCGACGATGCCGCCGTGTCGCAAGCGCTCGAGCGCTATCTGGCTCATCGCGGAAAATATGAAGATGCCCCCGAGGATGCCGTGGTGCAGGAAGGCGACATGGCGGCGGTGGACTATACCGCCACGGTCGATGGCCGGCCGATGGCGGAGGTCAGCGAGAAGGCCGTCGGTCTCGCGGAAGGCAAGGACTTCTGGGTGATCGCCAACGAGGAGTATTCCTTTCTGCCGGCCTTCGGGCCGCAACTGGTGGGCCTGAAGGTGGGCGATTCCAAGGAGATTCCCGTGGCCTTCGACGAGAAGGCGCCGATCGAGGAGTTGCGGGGCCGGACGGGGATCTTCGCCGCCACGGTGAAGAAGATCCGCACGCGCAAGCCCGCGCCCATGGACGACGAGTTGTTCAAGTCGCTGAACGTCAAGGACGAGGCGGAACTCCGGGAGAGTTTCCGCAGCATGCTGAAGCGCGAGGCCGATGCGCAGGAGTCCTCTCGCCGCAACCAGCAGTTGATCCAGCAGTTGCTGGGTCGCGCCACGCTGGATGTGCCGGAGTCCGAGATCCGTGGCGAATCCCATCGGATCGTCTACGAGATGGTCGAGGACAACACCCGCCGGGGCGTTCCGGAGCAGGAGATCCGGGATCACATCGGCCAAATCAGCGAATCGGCCCAAGCGGCCGCCCGCGACCGCCTGAAGCTGCGCTACCTGCTCAAGAGCATCGCCAAGCAAGAACACATTGTGGTGAACGATTCGGAGGTTTCCGCGCTGCTGACCGCGCAGGCCCTGCGCTCCGGCGCCAAGTCGGTCAAGGAATTCCTGCAACGGGCCAAGGTCAAGGAGCCGGACTTCCGCGAGGGATTGCGCCAGGACCTGCTGGCCCGGAAGACGCTTGAATTGATCATGTCGCAGGCCAAGACGACCGGCGCCGCGGCGCCGGCGCCCGAACCCAGCCAGGAGGTCCCATGAGCACGTCCCGTCCCGAACAATCCTACTTGGTCCCCATCGTGGTCGAGCAGACCGGCCGCGGCGAGCGGTCCTATGACATTTATTCGCGCCTGCTGAAAGAGCGGATCATCTTCATCGGCTCGGACATCACCGACGACCTGGCCAACCTGGTGGTGGCGCAGTTGCTCTTCCTGCAGAGCGAAGATGCGACCAAGGATGTCAGCGTGTATGTCAATTCCGCCGGCGGTTCGGTCACCGCCGGACTGGCGATCTACGACACGATGCAGTTCTTGAAATGCGATGTGGTGACCTACTGCGTGGGGCAGGCGGCGAGCATGGGGGCGGTGTTGCTGGCCGCGGGCACGAAGGGCAAGCGCCATGCGCTGCCCGGCGCCCGCATCATGATCCACCAGCCGTGGGGCGGGGCCCAGGGAACCGCCAGCGATATCCACATCCAGTCGCAGGAAATCAGTCGCCTGAAGGATTATCTCAACGGCATTCTCGCCAAGCACACCGGCAAGCCCTTGAAAACCATCGCCAAGGATACCGACCGCGACTTTTTCATGTCGGCCGAGGAAGCCGCCAAGTACGGACTGGTGGACGACGTTCTGGGCGCGTCTCCCGACAAGGTGTAGATCATGGCGCCGCGCAAGCCCACCTCCAGCGAACCCCGCTGCTCCTTCTGTGGCCGGTCGCGCTCGCAGATCAAGACCCTGATCTCCGGCCCCGACGGCCTGGCCATCTGCGACGAATGCGTGGACATTTGCAACACGGTGCTGGAACAGCCCTCCGGCCGGGGGGCGCGGGTGGGCGGCAAACGGCCGTCGCAGCGACTGACGGTGCCCAAGCCGCACGAGATCAAGGCGCGGCTGGACGAATTCGTCGTGGGGCAGGACCGCGTGAAGAAGGTGCTCTCGGTGGCGGTCCACAACCATTACAAGCGCGTCAAGTCCCGGCTCGACGACCCATCCGCCGGCGACGATGTCGAGATCGACAAGAGCAACATCCTGATGATCGGTCCGACGGGCTGCGGAAAGACCCTGCTGGCGCGCACGCTGGCGCGCGTCCTGGATGTGCCCTTCAGCATTTCCGATGCGACGACCATCACGGAAGCCGGCTATGTCGGCGAAGACGTTGAAAACGTGCTGTTGCGGCTGATCCGCGCGGCCAACGGCGACATCGCCCGTGCCGAGCTGGGCATTGTCTATATCGATGAAATCGACAAGGTGTCGCGGCGCATGGAGAATGTGTCCATCACGCGCGACGTGTCCGGCGAAGGGGTGCAGCAGGGCCTGCTGAAGATCCTGGAAGGCACCGTGGCCAGCGTGCCGCCGCAGGGCGGCCGCAAGCATCCCCAGCAGGAGATGATCCAGATCAACACGGAGAACATCCTGTTCATCTGCGGCGGGGCGTTTGTCGGCATCGAGGACATCATCAAGCGCCGCCTGGGCAAGGGGGTGATCGGGTTTGAAAACGAAGTCCTCCACCGCCAGCGGCAGCCGCATCCCGTCATGCCGCCGATCGAGCCGGAAGACCTGATCAAGTTTGGCCTGATCCCCGAGTTCGTCGGCCGTTTGCCCATGGTGGCCCTGCTCGAATCCCTCCGCGAGGATGACCTGGTCCACATCCTGACCGAGCCGCGCAACGCCATGATCCGCCAGTACCAGAAACTGTTGCGGATGGAAGGCATCGAGCTGACGTTCACGCCGGCGGCGCTGCGCGAGCTGGCCCGCGAGGCCCTGCGCCGCAACACCGGTGCACGCGGCTTGCGCGCCCTGCTCGAGAACCTGATGCTGGACGTGATGTACGAAGCGCCTCGCCGCCGACAGAAGGGCCAGTTGGTGGTCACCGACGAGGTCGTGCGCGGCCATGCCGCGGCGCTGGATATCGAAGAGGCGCCCGCGCCCCAGGTGGCCGAAAACAAGCTGGATGCCGCCGGGTAATGCCTCCCGGCACGCGAGCCCGTTGTCCGCCATCCTGGAGCGGGGGGCTTGCGATTTGGATTCTCTGGATGCTGGCCGTGGCGGCGCCGGCGCGCGTCGTGACCCTCACGGTGCTCAACACCACGGATATGCATGGGTCGATCCGGCGCACGCCGGGCATCCATGCCGATCATAACGAAGGGTCCCTGCTGCAATGCGCGACCTTGATTCGCGAGATCCGCGCGGAAAACCCCCACACGCTTCTGCTGGACGGCGGGGATGTCTTCCAGGGTACGGCCGAAAGCCATCTGACGCGCGGGGGCATCATGGCCCGCGCCATGAATGCCCTGGGCTATGACGCATGGGCGGTCGGCAATCACGAGTTCGACTGGGGCGTCGATGCGTTGGCCGCCTTGCTCGAACAGATGCAGGCCGTGCCCCTGGCGGCCAACCTTCTGGTGAGCGATCCGGCTCCGGAGCCGTTTCAGCGGGTGCGGCCGTACATCGTTCGCCAGATCGATGGCCTGACCATTGGCATCGTTGGGCTGACCACGCCCAATCTGGCCAATTGGTTTCACGGCCTGGAAGCCGACGGGATCCGCGCCGTCGATTCCCGCCGAGCCCTCGAAGAGACCTTGTCCAAGGTCCGCCGTCATCGCCCGCACATCCTGATTCTGGTGGCCCATCAGGGCCTGATGATGGAAGACGACGACGCGAACCAAATCAAAGGCATTGCCCACCGCTTTGGCGAGTTCGATCTGGTCCTGGGGGGGCACTTGCACTGGGTGCTGGCGGGCTCGCGCATCGGCCGCGTCCACTATGCCCAGGCGGGATCGGGCGCGCGCGGCGTCATGCGGATCGATCTCGACTACGACACGGTCAAGGGACGGGTGGTCGACAAGCGGTTCGAGTTCCTACCCGTGCATGAAGACACCCCCGAAGATGCCGAGATCCAGGCCCTGGTGGCCGACGACCTGCAGCGGGCCGACGAATGGCTCGGGACGGTTTTGGGGCGGACCGCGCAGGACCTGGTCAGCTCGGTTGGCGGTGCAGGCCTGAGCCCCGTCCAGCAGTTGTTATCCGCCGCCATTGCCGAGTCCACCGGCGCGGAGGTCGTGATCCATGGCATCCTGTCGCGCCACACCATCCCGGCCGGCGACATCCGCGTGTCCGATGTCTGGCGTATGGTCCCGTACGAAAACACCATCGGATGCGCCTCGCTGACCCGGGCCGAGATTCAGGCCATCCTGGAAGAGAGCGCCCCCTATCTGGGAACGGATCGCTACTCGGCCGCAACCGGCCTGGGCTACGAAATCCATGCCTATGCGCCCGAAGGCAAGCGCATCCGAAACTTGCGCGACGCCGAAGGCCGCCCGATTCACGCGCGCCGGCGGCTCCGGGTGGCGTTCAACAGCTACCAACTGGCGGGCGGGGGCGGACGCTTCCCGGAACTGGTTCGGATCGTCAACCAGCCCGAGGCCCGGCTGGAGTCGATCCCGGCGACCACCCGCGACCTGGTGATGGATTACGTCCGGCGCCACGAAGAACTGTCCATTCCTGCCGGCACGAATGCGGTGGTGTTCCGCCGTGCGCCGGAATAGAAGCTCAATGGACGGGAGGGGACTCGAACCCCTATTCCTTGCGGAACCAGCTCCTAAGGCTGGCGCGTCTGCCAATTTCGCCACCCGTCCGGCGGTTTCGGTGTTGCATTAGACGGGGCGGCCGCGGCGAATTCAAGCCGAATTGAGGGGGGGATGGACACCGAGGAACACGGATGAAATCTCAATATCTGACTCCTGTCCTCTGTCTGCTGACCTCCTTGTCCGCCGAAGCTTCAGCGAAGGAGGATCTTTCCCCATCCGTGGGCCGCCGAAGGCATCCGTGGGGTCATCCGGGTCCCCTCCCGGTTCGCTGTCCTCACCACGGACGGCTACAACCCAATCCATGATCGGCTGACCGTCTTCTGGAGACCCGTCGCCCCCCCGTCGGGTTGATCTCTGACTTGAGCTCGAAGGAGCCAGTATTCACCACAAAGAACGCAGAGAGCACAAAGAATGACATTGGACTTCTGGCCCGACGGCAATCTCAATAATACGTATTCATGACCAACGACCAACCATCATACACCTGCGAAGGGGATGGACACCGAGGAACACGGATGAAATCTCAATATCCAATATCCAATCCTCTGGCCTCTGGCCTCTGGCCTCTGCCCTCTGAGGTCTGTCTCCTGTCCCCTGTCCTCCTGCTGATGGAGAACCTGTGACGGGTTTTCCACAGCGTGGAAAACCGCCGGTCCCGCTTCAGCGGGATTTTCCATGCCGTGGAAAACTCGGGCTGAGTGTTTCCATGGCGTGGAAAAACCGGGTCGATTTTTTCCACGGCGTGGAAAAAACTTTTCCACGCTGTGGAAAACGGATACAGATGCAGCGGGTGTTCGGAACACCGATGGAGAGGCGTGCATGAAACAAGAGGCTCAGCGGGTCGAGGTCGGTGATGGCGTCACGAAAGAGGCGGGGCGAATGGTTGAGTTGTTTGCCAGGATTGCGGCCGCGGAGCAACCCGCGGAGGACTGGCTGGAGGAGTTTCGCCGGCGCTATCTGCAGTGTTCGTCTGCCGACCGGGCGGCCTTTTTCAGCGCGATCCTGCACGGAATCGAGGTGCGCAAAGCGGAACTCCAACCCAGGCTGCAAGCCCTGATGGAGAGCGATGAGTCCGATGCACTGGCATGGGGCGAGCGGTTGGCCGGGTTGCGCCAGGCGCTGGCGTCGCCGCGGGTGAAGGCGTTTCATCAGTTCGCCAACTTGCGCGGCGGAATCCAATTCCTGCTCGAGCTGCGCAGCGACGTGCTGACCGCCCAGCGGCACGGAACGGAGGATCTGCGGCTGCTGGATCAGGACATCGCCAACCTCTTCAACATCTGGTTCCAGCAGGGTTTCCTGTTTATGCAACAGATCACCCGCGATTCGTCTTTCCGCCACATTCTGTTCTTAAAAGAGCACGACCTGGTGCATCCCATGGCCAACGTCGACGAAATGGCCGACCGGCTGGGCGAGGATCGCCTCTGCTTTGCGCTGTCTCATCTGTCCATGCCGAAGGAAATCGTGATCTTCATCGAAGTGGCGCTGATGAAAGGCATGTCGCGCTCCATGGATGACATCATTGGCGCGAAACCGGAAAAGCGCCCCCTGTCCGAACTCGACACCGCCGTCTTTTATTCCATCAACAACGCCCAGAACGGGCTGGGGGGCCTGGGGTTCGGCAAGCTGCTGATCTTCCAGGTGGTGGACCTGATTCGCAACACGCATCCCCAGATCGAAACCTTTGCCACCCTCAGCCCGGTGCCCGGATTCTGGGATCGCTATTTGAAGCGGATCCTGTCCGGCGACGATAGCCGCTACCGGATGAAGAAGTCGATGGTGGAGGGCCTGTTCTCCGACAAGGCGCGCGACGCGCTGCTGAAGCATTATGCCAAGCAGACCGGCGAACCGGCCGAGGACCTCTGCGCGGTCCTGCTGAAGGTGCTGTCGGGACCGGAGTGGTTTGACGATCCGCTCTACGTCCGGCATCTGGAAAAACCATTGACGGATCTGGTCTATCAGAATGTCGCCAAAGAAAAAAGCAAGCGGGGCAATCCGCTGAATCCGGTGGCCAACTTTCATTTGGGCAACGGGGCCATGGTCAGCCGGTCGAATGTCAACTTTGGGGCGAATCCCACGCCGCGCGGATTGGCGGAGTCGTGCGGCGTGATGGTGAACTACATCTACTCCACGCCCTGGCGGCGGCAACTGCGCCGCACCGTCAAGTCGCTGCTGCCATGGAAGACGTAGCGGGACGCGGACAGCTCGGCGCTATCCTTTCGAGCCGGTGAGGGTGATGCCCTGGATGAAATATTTTTGGGCGAAGAAGAAGAGGAGAATGACGGGGAGGGTCATGAGGAGGGAGCCGGCCATCATCATGCCGAAATCGCCGCCTTGCTGGACGTTGAGGGCGTAGAGGCCGAGGGAGAGGGGGTAGAGTTGCTGGTCGGCCAGGAAGATCAGCGGCCCCATGAAGTCGTTCCAGACGGCCATGAAGGTGAAGATGGCGATGCAGGCGAGGGTGGGCTTGATGAGGGGGAGGATGACGTACCAGTAGATTTGCAGGAAGTTGCAGCCGTCGATGCGGGCGGCGTCCTCCATGTCGCGGGGGATGCCCTTCATGAACTGGCGGAGGAGGAAGATGTTGAAGGCGTTGCCGAAGAAACTGATGACCCAGAGGGGGCTGAGGGTGTTGTACCAGCCGAGCCAGCGGATGATGAGGAAGTAGGGGATCATGGTGACCTGGGGGGGGATCATCATGGTGGCGAGCATGAGGGCGAAGGCGAAGTTGCGGCCGGGCCAGTGGAGGCGGGCGAAGGCGTAGGCGACGAGGGAGCAGGCGAAGAGGTTGCCGACGATGTTCATGACGACGAGAAAAGCGCTGGTGGCGGCGTAGCGCCAGAAGGGGATGTAGCGCAGGGCGGTGCGGTAGTTGCGGGTGCACTTGAACGCCCAGGCGCGGGCCTGGCTGCTTTGGCGCAGCGTGGCGACAAGGCGGACCTTGCCGGGGCGGGATTCGTATTGCGGGCCGGCGTCGGTCTCGCGGTAGGGAATCCAGAGCTTGATGCGGTTGGAGTCGGGGGCGTCCATGGGGCCGAATTCCTGGAGCGTGACGACCTTGGGGTTGAACTGTCCGAGGATTTCGGGCTGGAGGGCGCGGTAGCGCTTGCCGCCGTATTCGAGCTGGAAGTCGAGGGCATGCCAGGAGTCGTCGGGGGTGAGCGAGACCTGGATGCGGGACAGGCGGTCTTCGGGGAAGGGCAAGTCGAGAGTGGCGGAGAGGACGATGGTGTTGGTGGGTTTTCCGGCGAACTCGTAAGCCAGATCGGCGTGGGTGGCGGCGGTGTCGGCGTGCAGGAGCCAGCGGGCGGGGCCGGGTGAAAGGGTCCAGAATTCGGGGATGCCCAAGTCTTGCGTGAGATCGGCCTCCTGGAGGTCGATGCTGCGGACGCGGACGGGGCCGAAGACGAGTCGGCGGAGGAGGCGCCGGGCGGTTTCGGCGGCGAGGGCCGGGGTGGTTTCGGCGCGGAGGCGCTGGCCGAAATCCGGATCGGGCAATTCCCAGGCGGCGCGCGGAAGGGTGTCGCGGAGGCGGGCGAAGACGGCGGGGGCGAGGATGGAGACGGCTTGGTCGTGGTCGGCGACGGTGGGCGGCAAGTCGAGGTCGAGGGTGCGCAGGGCGGCGGCGATTTCGGGGAGGGCGCGGCGGGAGAGATCGGTTTCAGGGTCGGGATGGGCGGAGGGATCGAGCCAGGGCGAGGCGGTGGCGGGGACGGGGCGCTGCGGCCAGAGGGTGAGTTTCCGGCCGAACATTTCGCGGTCGACCTTGAAGCTGCTGCCGATCATCCAGAAGAACGGCAGGGCGAAAAGGGCGGTGCCGGCGAGGAGGAGGCCGTAGAGCAAACCGGAGCGCAGGATGGAGCGGAGGCGATTCATCGAGAACTAAGGGAGAACTTGAACCACGGATGGACACAGATAGACACGGATAAAATGTAGAAATCTTGGGATTCCCAATCTGTTTTGATGCGCTCTTTGCGGCTATTCACTTGTCTTGGGTTTCTTGGCATATTTACGAACAGGGAGTCTCAATCCATTGGCCGCAGAGAACGCAGAGAACGCAAAGGATCTCAGCCCAATCTATGCGCTCTATGCGTTCCTTGCGGCTATTCTCTTGTCTTGGGTTTCTTGGCATACTTGCGAACTTGGAACCGAAACGCTCCGAAGTTGATCAACAGGCCATGCTCTTTTCTGGACGAATTCAGATAGCCCAGAATCTGCGCTTCGTGCTCCGGGACCATTGTCTTGGCCGCTTTCAACTCCACGATGATTTCGCCCTCGACCAGTACATCTGCGTAAAAGTCGCCAATCAGCGTTCCGTCTTCGTCGAACACCTGGATTGGACTTTGCTGCTCAGCCTGGATGCCTGCTTTTCTCAGGCGATGCACCAAGGCGTTTTCATAGACCTTTTCCAAATGTCCGTGTCCATGATAGACGTGAATGTCGTATGCGATCTGCCGGATCCGGCCGCACAGAACCTTTGCCTGTTCTTCATTCATCAAGGCTCCTCTTTGTTCATCTGTGGTGGGCGCATCAGTTTTCCTCCTCGTAGTGGACCCAGCGGGCGGAGAGCTTGAGCTGGAGGGCGGTGAGGGCGAGGACGATGAGGAAGAGGAACCAGGCCATGGCGCAGGCCTGGCCCATGTTGAGGTAGCGGAAGGCGTTGTTGAACAGGTGGTAGACGTAGAAGAGGGTGGAGTTGACGGGGCCGCCGGAGGTCATGATGAAGGCCTGGGTGAAGACCTGGAAGGTGCCGATGAGGCCCATGACGAGGTTGAAGAAAATGTAGGGGGTGAGCATGGGCAGGGTGATGTGGACGAACTGCTGCCAGGGGCTGGCGCCGTCGATGGAGGCAGCCTCGTAGTAGGAGGCGCTGATGCCCTTGATGCCGGCGATCCAGATGATCATGCCGCCGCCGGCGGTCCAGAGGCCCATCAGGATGAGCGCCCACTTGCTGGTGGCTTCGTCCTGGAGCCAGAGGGGGCCGGCGAGGCCCATGGAGGCGAGGAGCTGGTTGATGAGACCGCTTTGGGGGTTGAAGATCCAGATCCAGAGGATGGAGGAAGCGACGACGGGGACGATGCTGGGGAGATAGAAGAACGTGCGCCAGAGGGCGACGCCGCGGACCTTGCGGGTGAGCAGGATGGCCATGCCGAGGCCGACGGCCATTCCCAGCGGCACGCCGATGACCATGAAAAGCGTGTTGCCAAGCGATTTCCAGAACAGCTCGTCCTGGGTGAGCATGAAGCGGTAGTTGTCGAGGCCGATGAAGACGGCATCGGAGAGGATGTCGAAACGCGAGAAGCTGATGACGATGGAGAAGAGGAGGGGGCCGCCGGTGAAGAAGATGAATCCGAGCAGCCATGGCAGGGCGCAGACAACGCCGTCTTTCCACTGGGCGCGGAAGTACGAGCCCTTGCTGCCCTCGAAGATGGCGGGTTCGGTTTTCTCGCCGGACAGAATATTCAAGATGCGGGTGCGGGCCTTTGGCGCGGTCCCGCGGATGTCGTTGCGGACGACGATCCATCCGACGCCGGCCAGCAGGGCGGCGTAGAGGGCGAAAAACCAACCCCAGCTTCGGATGGGTTTGCCGGGGGGCGGGTTCAGGGCGGCATCGAGGTCGCGCTGGACGATGGCGGTATAGTAGTCGAGGGCATCCTGGGCGGATTTCTTGCCGAAGATAGCGTCTTCCATCGCCCAAATCTGGGCATTCCACAGCTTCTGGCCGACGGGGGTGACGGGGCGGTAGCGGGAGGTTTCGAGCAGGTCGTTGAAGACGCGCATGGCGTCCTTGAATTTCTTCGGCAGGTCGGGGTTGTCCTCGATGCGGGTCTGGTGGAGCCACTCGTTGTGCTCGCGGTTGGGGTTTTGGCGCGGCATGTAGAGCTGGCCCTGCGCGGCCGCCGAATGCTCCGACGAGGCGGCGACAATCTGGATGGCGCGGCGACTGACGAGAAATCGCATCAGCTCCCAGGCACCGTCCTTTTCCTTGGCGGTGGACGGGATGGCATAGGCCCAGCCGCCGACCCAGCTGATGGGGGCGCGGCCCTTGGCGAGTTCGGCGGCGGGCATGGGCGGGGCGGCGAGGGCGAAGTCGAGGTCGAGGCCGAAGCGGGCCAGCGACTCCATGATCCAGACGCCATCGATCTTCATGGCGACCTTGCCGAGGACGAAGGGGTCGAGGGCGTCGCCCTGGAAGGTGCTTTGGAAGGCGTAGACGTCCTTGACGCCGCCGAGGCGGTCGTAGATGCGGGTCATGAACTCGAGGGCGCGGACGATTTCGGGGGAGTTGAGCGTGCACGTGCGGCCGTCGGGGGACATGAATTCGCCGCCGGCCTGCCAGCCGTAGAGGTAAAGCCAGGAGTTGCCGAAGTTGGGGATGAAGCCGATGGTCTGGATGGTCCCGCGCGCGTCGCGCTCGGTCATGGCGACGGCCATTTCTTCGAGTTCTTCCCAGGTGCGCGGGGGGCGGGCTTCGCCGAGCTCGTTGGTGTAGCCGTGGCGGACGAGGATGTCCTTGTTATAGAGAAGCGCGCGGTCGTCGGCGTTGAAGGGGATGCCGTAGAGCGTGCGCGAGCCGGTGTGCGGATCGCTGAACACCGCCTCGTCCCAGCAGGCCGGATAGAAGTCCTCTTGCCGGACAGGATGCACGGCAGGAAGGGCGGCGGCTCCGGCGGCGCGCGGGGGTTCTTCTAGGGCGCCGGGCCAGGGTGGAAGGGATGCGGCCGGGTTTTCCGACGACTGCCAGGCATCCCAGGCGGCGAGGTCGGCGACGACGCGGTCATCGAGGGGGGTGAACGCGCCCTTGGCGGCCCATTCGCTGATGGCGAAGCGGTCGAAAAGAATGACGTCGGGCGGTTCGCCGCCGACGAGGCTGAGGAGGAACCGGGTGGGGTCCTCGACCTGGTTGCGGGAGGCGTGCTGGCCGGCAACGACGCGATAGACGGGATATTCGCCCCCGGTGGATTCGTGGCGCTCGCGGCAGAGGTATTCAAACTCCCGCAGGGCATCCTCCATGGCATCGCCGACGGGCCCCTCGGGGGCCATCAGGCGGATCACGGTGGCGCCGTCGTCGAGCTGGACGGAGGGGCGGGGATGCAGCGCCCAGACCACGGTAAGGGCGACGGCGCCCCAGAAGGCGCCGCGGATCCATCCGTTGAGCCGACCCGCCATTTACAGTCCTTCTCTTCTTGTCCAGTTCTTTGAACAGGGCCCATTATGGCCGCGTCGTGGTTTCAATGCGATATCAATTGGGGCATCCATTGGGGCCTGACTGGGGATCCAGGGAAGGGGGCAATTAGTCCAAGGCCTCAAGCGCCATTTCCTGCGTGGTCTTGGGGTGGTAGTGCTGCTCGTGGCGATCGGAGCGTTTGCGAACAAAGGCGCGCAGAAGGAGATTGCCGGCCAATCCAGCGATGAGGCCGATGGTCCCGGCCTTGAGGAGTACCCAGGCGACGGCGGCGGCGGCGATCAGGGCCACGAAACCACCAATGAACCAACTGAAGACTACCCAGATGGCACGGCCGATTTTGAGATCGGCGTCGCCGCGCGCCATGGTGCGGTCGCCCATGCCGGTGGCGACCACGGCGGCAAAGGTGACGTAGGTGGTGGAGACGGGGAATCCGCTGCTGGAGGCGAATGCGATGACGCTGGCGCTGACCGACATGATGACGGCCGCCCGCAGGGGGTCGAAGTGGACGCGCTTGCCCTTGTCGTCGACGTGCGCCGGCGGGGCGAGTTCGGGGCCGTCGGGCCGCAGGCGCAGGAGGAAGCGCGCGAGCGACCGGCACCAACCGGGGGCATAAAGCGCGATGTGGTCGAACTGGCTGCCCGTATTGACGGCGGCGCGGGTGACACGCTGGGCGCTCTTGGTGGTCATGCCCAGGACCATCAGAAGGCCGCAGGCGGTCAGCAGCCAGATGGGAATGGGCATGCGGGTGGCGACGGCCGTGCTGACATCGGCATGCTTCCACAGCCAGAAGGCCGAGAGCCCGGGCGAGGCGCCGTTGGCCAGGTCGTTTTGTCCGAATGCAAAGGCCAGGCACAGCATGCCCAGAACCGCCAGGATTCCGAACAGTCGCCGGGTGAGACGCTCTTGAAAAAGGGTCATCAACACGTGAACAAGCAGGGTCATGGCGCCCCAGGCGATCAGAAGGAACGGGCCCATGCCAAGCCGATCGACGAATTGTTCGCGGAAGGTCCCGACCCACGGAACCACTCGCATGCCCTTGAGGATCATGAACCAGGCCAACCAGGTGAGCATGAGGCCGGCGATCCAGGGACCGTGAAGGAGAACGCGCATGTGGTCGGAGTGTTCATCCTGAATGGCGGCGCGGAAGATGCGTTGAACAAAGAATCCGGCCAGCCCGCTCAGGAGAATGGAGACGCCGATGGCGTTCAGGACGGACGCCACCTTGTCCCAATGAACAATGCCCAGGGAGAGCGCAACGCCGAGCGCGGCGCCGACCAGTTCAAAAACGAGGGAAGCGGTCGTGCTGACGGGCATGCCATAGGCCGAATAGGCATGCAGAAGGGCCGTGTCCACGATGTACGCCGACACATAGACGACCATGGCCTGGTGGATCTGGAGTTGGCCGGGTTCGAAGATTCCCCGGCGCGCGGTTTCCATGACCGGCGAGGCGAACATCGCGCCCAGCAGGACGGCCGCGCCCGCGAGCCAGACGGCGGTTCGTCGCGTCAGCAGGCGGGCCCCAAACACTCCGTTGATCAGGTTGGCCGCATCGTTTTTCCCAACCTCAATGCAGTCCCAAGCAAGCATGCCGAGGGCGGCAGCCATCAGCAGAGTGATGAAATCAGGCATGGGCGGTCTCCTGGGGTTTCGGGCGGATGGATCGACTCTGCCGGGGGAGCCTACGGGGATCGGCTTGGCGTGGCAAGTCAAAAAGTAAAACGTTATACCCCCTGAAAATGTACCCGTTTGGGTCGGCGAGGGCCAGCCCTATTTTTCTGGCCCGAAGGAGGGGAATGGTGGTACCGTCCCGATCATGAGTACGGAAGTTGGCGTGGTGTTGGTGACGTTTCCGGATGCCGAAACGGCGGGACGAATGGCGGACGGGTTGCTGGCTCGTCGCCTGGCAGCCTGTGTGCAGACGTTGCCGATTCAAAGCGCCTACCATTGGAAAGGTGCCGTGCACCGGGATTCGGAAGTGTTGGCGCTGATCAAAACCCAGTGCGCAATGTATCCGGAAGTGGAGGCCCTCATTCGGTCGGAGCATCCCTACGAAACCCCGGAAATTATTATGCTGCCCATCGCGACAGGCTTTGCCGGCTATCTGGATTGGATCCGCGGCGAAACGTCGGGAAATCCTCCCACCAGCGAATAACAGCCGGTCTGTCCTGCGTTCTGCGCATCTTCCGTGACGATTGTTAGCTTGTTCGGGATGTTCGACTAAAATCTGCCTAATTCTGGTCATTCTGTCACCCAGGCCCGAGGTGCTTGGGCGTCATGGGTCGAACGTTATTATAACGGAAATTTAATGAAATATGGGCATTTTTCCCTTGCCTCATCTGATTCATAGGGTAGGATTAAAAAACGTTGTTGTAGGCAATCAATAGATATCAATTTGTCTCTCCGATTTTCGGTGGGGCGGTTTAGGGGCGACCATCTCATGAACCACCAGACCAAATTCTATCCCCGGCTCTCAGTACCCATTCTGGCCCTTTCTCTTGCGGCGTGGCCCATTCTGGCGGCCGCCAGCATCACCGAGCCGCTCTATGTCGGCAATCTCGCGCCTGTATTTAACGAATACAGACAGCCAATGCCCGGCTCCCCCGATCCGGCCCTGGAGCCGCAACGGCCCCGCATCGAAATCCGCACCGTTCCATTTGGCCAGTGGCCCACTCCGCCGGACTACTACGGTCGCGCCAACGAAGGCCGCAATCCGCTTGTCTCGCAGGTTCATGATCTGGGTAACGGCGCCGACAGCATCGGGGGGATGGGCCTGAATGCCGCCCGGCCCAACTCCGGCATCTTCTGCATCATCTTTCCGCGACGCCCTCCGTCCGACACGTGGATTTTCGCCCGGGTCTTCAACGCGCCCACCCTGGAGACCGCGTCATTCTACGTGGACTCCGAGCCCGTGCAGATCCCTTCGCGCGGCACATCGCTGGTGGTTTCGTTCGGCGAAATCCAGCCGCTGGACACACGCGACTTCGACGGCGACGGCTTGCATAACTCGTGGGAACGCTCGCTGGGCACGGACCCGGAAAATGTCGACACCGATGGCGACGGCATGAGCGATTACGAAGAGTGGCTTGCCGGGACCGATCCGCTGGATCGGACCTCCTTCTTGGCGATTCGAGACATCCGTCCGGTGGCACCCTCGGCGGTGCCCGGTGTTCTTGGACAAACCGAGGAGTTGATCCATCCCATTCGCTTGCGATGGTCCACCGCCCCGGGCCGCCGCTACCAGGTCCAGCATGCCGACTCCCTGCTGGAGGAGCAGATCTTTAAAAACGTAGGCGTGGTCATTGTCGCCGGCGAAGGCGAGGATCAAGTCGACACGTGGATCGACGTGGAATACAGACCCGCCGGCTTCTTCCGCCTAAAACTGATCACCGACGAGGAATAGACATGCGGATGGCGGACATCATCCCAAACCATCGGCACGGGGCGCAATTTGGCCGCGCCTCCGCACCTGTAGCCCGGCGCGGTGAGCCGGAGAAGACTTGGCTCCCTGTAGCTGCGCCCGCTGGGCGCGGGGCTGCCTCTGTAGGCCCGGGCGTCAACCGGGCGGCGTCAGCTGGCTGGGGCCCGCAAAATGCTACAATTCACGGGCTGACCCCTCTTCATTCAAAATGCTACAATTCACGGGCTGACCCCTTTGGTCGCGGCGGCGGTGGTTTGGGCAATGGGGGCGGGGAGCGCGCAGGCGTGGTGGACGGTTCTCGGAAACCGGGGTGCGCCGGTTGCCAGCTACTATCTGGGGGATGACCTGGCCTATGTGTTCAACTTTGCGGTCAATCAAGACACCAGCCCTATGACCGTGAGTTATGGGGTGGGCACAACAACGGGGGGAAGCGGCTGGACGTGGCGCGCCGCCGAGTGGTCGCACCAGTCTGGTGGTGACCGTTACTGGAAGAGCAAGGCCAACGAGCATCGATTCACGTCCACCGGCAATTGGTATTACTCCGGCCGCTTCGTTTGGACGTCTGGGGGATACACCGAATATGCCTCCGGTGACTGGGCGGAGAACCGGACGACCCTGTCGGCCGCGAGCTATTTCACCGTCAATGCCCTGAACAACCCCTCAAGCCAATCGGCCACCACGGCGAGCGGGACACAGATCAACCTGGGCTGGACGCGGGGGACGTCGGGGACCGCGAAGAACACGGTGATTTTCCGATCGACGAGCAGCACGGCCCCAACACCTGCGGGCGGGACCGCCTACAGTGCCGGCAACAACTATACGCTGGGCGGCATTTCCTATCGGTGTATCTACAACGGGTCGGGCACCAGCACGAGCGATACTGGCCTCTCAAACGGCACAACGTACTATTATTACTTCTTTGCCGAGAATAATTCGTACTACTCCTCCGGGGTCAATGCCAATGCCACCACGTGGTCGGCGCCCAGTGCGCCGACGATCACGGGGATCACGCCGGGGAACGGCCAGTTGAGCGTGGCGTTTACCGCGCCGGCTTCGGATGGCGGGTCCGCCATCTCGAACTACAAGTATTCAACGAACAACGGATCCACCTGGACGACGCGTTCGCCGGCCGCAACGGGCAGTCCGATCGTCATTACCGGGCTGAACAACGGGACGGAGTACACGGTGCGGATTCGGGCTGTGAATGCGGTGGGAGACGGCACGCAGTCCGGCAGTTCCACGGGGACGCCGCGCACGACGCCCACTCTGGCGGCGACGCCGACCAGTGCGAGCGTTGAGACGACGACGGCGACGCTGGGTGGGAATGCAACGGCGACGGGCGGGGCCAGCATTACGGAACGCGGCATCTACTGGAGCACCGTCAACAACTTCACTCCGCCTGGCCAGGGGACGAAGGACTCCCAGACGGGCACGTTTGGGACGGGTTCGTTCACCCGCGATGTGACGGGTTTGCCTTCCGGCAGCACGGTGTATTTCCGCAGTTTCGCCGTGAATGCCGCCGGCACCGTCTATTCGGGCAATCAGGGCAGCATTCTCACCAAACCCGCCGCGCCGTCCACGCCGACGTCGTCCAGCGTGGGCGAGACCGGCTTCACCGCGAACTGGTCGGGTGTTACCGGTGCGGCCAGCTACCGTCTCGACGTGGCGACCGATAGTGGATTCTCCTCGATTCTAGGCAGCTACAACAACCTGACCGTGTCCGGCACCAGCCAGGCCATCTCGGGGCTCACGCCCGGCCGCACGTATTACGTCCGCGTCCGCGCCGTGAACGCCACCGGCACCAGCGGAAACTCCGGCACCCTGACGCAGGCGACGGATTGCTGGGCAACGGGGCCGACCGTCGGTGCCGCTTCCGGCATCAGCGACGACCGCTTCACCGCGAACTGGTCCGCCGTCTCCGGCGCCACGGGCTACCGGCTGGACGTGAGCACGAGTGCCACTTTCAGCGGCGGGGCGCCGGGCGATCATATCGACGAGAATATTCAGGATTGGACCAATCGCGGTTCATACGGGACCTACGCGCAGACGATTGATGCCGGCACGGTGAATATGGTGCAGTGCATCGTACAGAACGGCGCGTCCGCCAATGGCGTTTGCTCGGTGGGGCGGGTGCAGATGCAGGGGAGCAATGGCATTCTTGAGTTGCCCTCCCTGAACACGGTCGGCACGATCTCCATGAATATCGTCGCGGGTGGAGCGGGCCGCACCGTCAAATTGCAGCGCTATGTGAGCGGATCGTGGACGGACCTGACCACGTGGTCGGGCATCGGCACCACTGGCGCCACCTACACCTATGACCTCAACAGTTCGGACTCGGGCATTCAGCTTCGTTTGGCTTCTCCTTCAGCCGCTCTATATGTGCACGATATTCATGTTGCGGCTAATGGCTCCAGTTCGGCCTTCGTCGACGGTTACGAAGACCTGGATGTCGGTAACGTGACGAGTTATCAGGTGACGGGGCTGGACGACGACACGACGTATTACTACCGCGTGCGGGCGGTGAACGATGACTGTACCAGTCCGAATTCCGGGACCCAATCCGCCACGACGCTGATCGGGCTGGCGACGGAGCCGACGACGCAGGCTCACACCCTCACGTTCAGTTCGCTGGGTTCCGGCAGTTTTACGATCAACTGGACGAGCGGAAACGGGGCGAACCGGCTGGTGGCGATCGACGCCCACGACTTCAGTGATCCCCCGGCGGATGGCACGACCTACAGCGCCAACACTTCCTTGGGCGGGGGCGACGAGTTGGATGACGGCGGTTGGGTGGTCTATGCCGGCAGCGGAAGCAGCGTGGCGGTCACGGGCTTGAGCCCGCAGACGCTGTATTACGTGAAAATCTACGAATTCAACGGCAGCGGCGGCACGGAAAACTATCTGACCAGCAGCGCCAGCGGGAACCCGGCCAGCCGCTTTTCGCTGTCGACGGAGCCCTCGGCGCACGGCACGCTGACGGCCACGGCGGCATCGGCCTCCAGCATCGATCTGTCCTGGACGGCGGCGACGGGCGCGGGCGGGTATGTCATTGTCCGCAAGGCGGGATCGGCACCCACCACGGCCATCCCGGTGGATGGGGCGGCGGCCTATTCGGTGGGCAACACCATCGGCGACGGCACGGTGGTCTACGTCGGCACGTCCGGCGGGGCGGGGTCGACCACCGACAGCCACGGCTCGATGAGTGCGGGTACGGCCTACCACTACAAGATCTATCCGTATGCCTACAACGGCACGCCGGCCAACCAGACCTACAACTACAAGACCGACGGCACGCCGGGCGCGGACAGCGCGACGACGTGGACCACGCCGACGGTGACCACCGCGACGCCGGCGGATCCGTCAACGCCATCTGATCCCACCCAGGCGACCGCGGGCGGCGAAGTGACCGCCACGGGCGGTGCCACGGTCTCGGAACGCGGCATCGTCTGGGGCACCTCGGCCAATCCGACCACCAGCAACAACAAGGTGGCCCACGCCAGCGGCGGAACGGGTTCCTACACCGTGACGCTGACAGGCCTGACGCCCGGCCAGACGATCCACTACCGGGCCTATGCGATCAACGCCGTCGATACGGCCTACGGCAGCAGCGAGACCTTCGCCGCCGATTGTTTCCAAGCCGGCCCGACGATCGGCGCGGCCAGTTCGGTCAGCGCCTCCGGCTTTACCGCCAACTGGTCGGCGCTGACCGGCGCGACGGGGTACCGGCTGGACGTCAGCGAGAACCCGTCCTTCGACAATCGGGTCGCCAACGCCGATTTTGCATCGGGCGATGCGACCGGCTGGTCGCTGCAGACGCAGCTGAGCGTGTCCGACGAGGACGCCTATTCCGGCACGCACAGCGTGAAAGCCAGCGCCGTGACGGCCACGCGCTCGGTCAGCCAGACGGTCTCCATCCCGGTCGCGGATGGTTCAACCGCGTATGAAATCAGCTACTGGTATCGCTTTGTCGTGGATACCGGCAACGGCATTCGCATCTGGTCGAGTTGGGACAACGGCGGTGGCTCCGGCGATAGTTTGACGCCCGGCTCCTATAACGCCAAAGAGTCAGAGTGGACGCAAATCGTGCTGGTGAACACGCCGGCCGCGGGCGCCACATCCCTCAACTTCGAAGTCCGCGTCTACAACGGCGCCACGGCTTTCCTGGACGGCTTCTCCGTGAGGAAGGTGGGCGGAGACAGCTCCCGGTTCCTGGCCGGTTTCAGCGACAAGACCGTCTCCGGCACGAGCGAGCCGGTGTCCGGCCTGGATCCGAACGCGACGTATTATTATCGCGTGCGCGGCGTGAACGCCTTTTGCACCACTCCGAATTCGGCCACGGCAACGGCGGTGACGTGGGCGAATGTGCCCACGGCGCCGACGGTGACGGCCGAGGCGGCGGGATCGCTGGACGTGGTATTGAACGTCAATGGCAATCCGGCCCATACGGAATTTGCGATACGGGTGGGACCCACCCTTTTCGTTCAGGCGAATGGCACGCTGGGGGCGAGCGCCGTTTGGCAAACCGCCGCGACGTGGGACGACATCGTCGTCACGGGGCTCGATGCCGGCACCAGCTACTCGGTTTACGTCAAGGCGCGCAACAGCGCGCTGGTGGAAACGGCCTTCAGTTCGGCGGGCAGCGCCACGACGTGGGACGTGCCGGCGCTGTCTTCCCCGACGGCGGCCTCGATCGGGCAGACCACGGCCACGCTGGGCGCGACCGTGACCGGCAACGGTGGCAGCAGCATCTCCGCGCGCGGGACGGTCTGGGGCGAGGCCGCCGCTCCGACCGGCAACGTTCTGGCCGAAGGCGGCACCGGCATCAGTGCGTTCAGCCATGCCCGCTCCGGCCTCCCGCAGGGTACGCGGATCTTCTACCGCGGCTATGCGGACAACGACGTGGGGCGGGGATATTCGGCCGAGGGCAGCTTCTACACCGAGCCGGGCCAGGCTAGCAGCGTGACCTTCTCGCAGGTCGGCACCGACGCGATGCGCGTCTCCTGGACCGCCGGGGCCAACAGCGACGGGGCCATCGTCGTCATGCGTGAGGCCAACTCGACGGTGGATGATCCAGTGGACGGCACGCTGCACACGGCCAATGCGGCGTATGGCACGCCGGGAGCCGCCCGCGGCAGCAGCTTCGTGGTTTATCGCGGCAGCGGCACCCACGTGGACGTCACGAATCTGGACCCCAACAAGACCTATTATGTGGAAGTGTTCGCCTACAAGGGCACCGTGGCCAACAGCGGCGTGGATCAAGGCATCAATTATCGCCAGACCAGTCCGGCCACGGGCAGTCAGCTCACGCTCTCCTGCGCGACGATCGTCACCCAGCCCGACGCCCTCTATGAACGCGGGCAGGGCGGCAGCGTCAACATGACCGCCGTGGCCAACAACAGCAATCCGAACTACGCCTGGCGCAAGCGCGGCGCGGGCTGGAGCGGCGGGACGTGGTCCGGCTCGACCGGCGGCAACGGCGGCACCTTCATCGGCAACAACCAATCGAGCATCGATACCAGCAGCAAGGCCTGGGGCATGTGGGCGGAAGCGGGCACCACCGAAATGCGCCGCGACTTCGGGGCGATGTCCGTCGGCGACGTGTTCTATATCGAGATGGACAACAACGGGATCGCCAGTGGCAAGTCGGTGGGCCTCGGCCTGCAAAACAGCAGCGGACAGAACATGCTGGAGTTCTTCTTCGGGGGCGGCGACAGCAACTACACCCTCAACCGCAGCGGGGGCAACCACGATACCGGCATCGGCTGGACCAGCGCCGGGCTGGAAATCACGGTGGAAGTGACCTCTTCCACGACCTTTTCGATGTCGGTGAAGGTCAAGGGCGGCTCCACGACATCCCTGTCCGGCACGTTCATCAACAGCGGTTCGATCAGCCGGGTGCGGATGTGGAATTACGAGGCCGGCAGCGGCGGCGATCTGTTCTTCAACAGCCTGCGGGTGGGCCCGCCCAACGCGACGCACCTCTATGAAGATACTGCGGCGGCCTATTCGTCCTGGGAGGGCAACCGCGGCCAGGGCCCGCTGTCCAACGGCGGACGCATCTCCGGGGCCGACACGGCGACCTTGAGCCTCACCGACCTGGAGGGCGGCGATGCGGGCTTCTACGACGTGGTGGTCTGGAACGATTGCGGCGGGGCGTATTCGGAGTCCGGCCGCGGCGAATTGACCGTGGCCGTGCCCAATTACGGCATTCGCGACGATGCCGGCGTGAACCTGCCGACGTTGACCTACTGGCACACCGGGCTGGGCGCCGACCGAACCGAAAAGGGAGGCGAATTCAATTCGCGCAACCTCGGCGAGATTGACGGGCTGTTCATCAAGGGTGCGAACGTCAAGACCTGGAAGACCGCCGGCGGCAACGTCACCGGCACGAAGTTTGAATACAAGGTCTGGAAGACGACCGATTCCGAGCCGGGATCCTGGACCGAGCGGTCCGTGAGCCATACCAGCGACGACAATCCGCCCGACAATACCGAGCAGACCTGGGCGAATTTCGGCACCGAAATTGATATTTTCGACGTCCACTCGCTGGATTACGGCACCTACAACGTCAAGATCCGGTTCACGGTCCAAGGCACCGGCACGCCCGGCATCAACGAAAGCGGTCCGTTTTCCGCCACGTTCGCCTACGTGCTGCCGGATTCGCCCGACGAACCCGGCAGCGCATCCGCCACCGCCGACGGGCCGCAGATGGTCCGGCTGGCCTGGACCAAGAACGGGGCGGGCAACAACGTGATGATCGTGCATCGCGTGGGCAGCGCATCGACGGCGCCGTCGGACGGCACGGGCTACAGCGTGGGCGCGGACTGCGGAAGCGGCAAGGTCATTTACAACGGTTCGGGGACATCGTTGGAGCACATCGTGGCGGCGGGCTCCGACAATCGCTACGCCTTCTACTCCGTGAACGGCGCCAACTTCTACTCGGACGGCTTGGCGCGCAGCGTGACCACGGACATCTACGGCAATGGCATCATCGAGCAGTTTGCCTACACCAACACGATCTCGCTGGCCGGTGGCAATACGGGCCAGGACTGGAGCGGGGCGTGGAGCGTGGCCTCCGGCTCGTGGAACATCGACGCCAACAGCAGCCCGGCGTTCGCCAACTTCGATGGTTATCCCGACCGGGCCGCCAACCGCGTCAAGCTGACCAACCCCGGCGACAACAGTGAGGGCAAGGCCAGCCGCAGCTTCAGCGCCATCAACTCCGGCTCGGTCTTCGTGGCCTTCAAGATGGCCTACAACTGGGAGGGGGCCAACAAGTGGGCCGGCCTGAGCCTGATGGATGGCGGTACCGAGCGCGCCTTCTTCGGCAAGGGCTACGGGGCCAACTGGCATACCTTCGCCATCGGCGATGGCGCCAGCAGCTATTTCTCCAGCCAGGATCTCCGCGGACAGCAGGACGGTGCCGATAAATATTATCTGGTCGTGGGCAAGTATGACATCGCCAACGGCACCCTCTACGGCAAGCGCTATGGACCGGCCGATGAATTTCCGGAGACCGAGCCGTCTTCGTGGGATGTTTCTCAAGGCGGCCTTTCCCTGGGCCAGGTCAACGGCATCCGCCTCGGCGGCGGCGCAGGTGTGGATTCCGGCTCGGTCGGCGACTGCTGGTTCGACGAAATCCGCGTCGGCACGTCGTGGGGCGATCTGCTGCCCGGCGTCTGCCCCACGTGGATCGGCGACGACGAGCGCGATCCCGCCGGCGCGGTGTGGCTGGGCGACAGCGTGGCGTTCCAGGTCGAGACCTTCCCGATCGGCCCCGGACAATCCGCCAAGCTGACGATGGACTGGTCGGACAGCACCTATTCGGATCATGGGATGCACTGGTGGAAGCACGAGGGCCAGAACTCCATCTGGACCAATTACACCCAGATGGGCAAGTCCGGAACCCACGACTACTATTTCACGGTCAGTTCGTCCGGCTGCGGCAATGAATCCACGGCCGCGGCCAAGGGTTCCATCACGGTCAGCGCCCTGAATCCGCCCGGCAACCCCTCCGCCACCGGAGGGCAGAACCAGATCGCCCTGTCGTGGTCGCAGAATGCACAGGGGCACGACGTGCTCGTGCTGCGGCGCACCAGCAACGACAACTGGCCCAGCCCGGCCCAGGGCACGACCTACCATGCCAACGAATCGGTCGACGACGCCACCGTGGTCTATCGCGGCGGCTTGACGGGATTCACCGACAGCGGGCTGGCCCCGAACCAGACCTACTACTACCGCTTCTACTCCGAAAACTGGAGCTATTACTCCACCGGAACCGTGGACGCCAGCGCCGCGACCGACGAGGGCGACCAGGAAATCACGGTCGACGGCAATCCCAACGAGTGGTTTGGATCCCCCGGCACCGTCATCAATTCCGGCACCCTGACCGCCAACGGCGAGTTCATCTGGCGCGACAAGGCCGGCGAGCAGCGGACCGACCAGCCCGAACATGCCAATGCCGACATCCGCGAGTTCCGGGTGTTTGCCGACACGGACGACGTCTATTTCCTGGTGAAGCTGGCGGACGTTACCGACGTGATTCACCCGCACATCGCCATCGGCGTGGATACGCGGCGTTCGGCCGCCAGCGAGGGGATGAATTGGCTGGGCCAGTTCGCCAATCTGTTCCTGGGCAGCGACTACTATGGCGAGGGCGCCGCCCCGCACTTCCCCGAATACAACATCATGGTCCACCAGTCCCCCGACGGGGCGAAAGTCGAGATGTTCGCGGATGGCGGCGAAGCGTGGTACACGCCCGAGGGCTGCGAGGCCGCCATCAGCACGGAATACAACGCCGTCGAGGTCAAGATTCCGCGCGCGGCCTTGGGACTGACCGGCAGCACGATCGGTCGCTTCACCGTCGCCAGCATGTTGAACAATCCGGTCTGGGCCAACGAAGGCGACACCACCCGGATCATCGCCGAGGGCACGCCGGCCGCCGTGGACTCAATCTCCATCGCACCGTATCAGGTCAACGATGGCGCGCTGGGGCTCAGCGCCTGGCAGGAGGATATCAGCGACAACGACATCGACTTCTGGTTCGACGTTCCGTTTGGTCCGGGCGGACTGGGCGGCAACATCGTTCCCGCGGCGCCCGGCAACCTCAGCCCCGCCCACGATGCGACCATCGCCGCCAGTCCGACGCTCTCCTGGAGCGCGCCGACCGACAGCGATGGTTTCGTCACCAGCTACCTGCTGGAGGTCAGCACGAATCCGAACTTGAATGGCGTCAATGGCACCGAGAACGGGGAGATCCTCCTGCGCGTCAACCTGCCGGCATCCCAGACCAGCTACGCGCTTTCCACCAGCGAGGCGGAATACTACTGGCGCGTGCGCGCCCGCGACAACGGCGGCGCCCTGTCCGGCGGATCCATCAACCGCTTTGTCATCGGCGGCAAGCAGGACACCGAAGGCCCGGTTCCCACGTTGCTCTATATCGGTACCGATGTGCAGGGCTTCCTGGATGGCGACTACGACGATTATATCGAGCGCTACGGCTACATCCAGTCCGTCACCGACCGGGAAATCCGCGCGGGCAACGACTTCGGGTTCGTCCTGCGCTGGGAGGATCCCAGCGGCGTCTACGCCACCAACCAGACCCATGCCGGCGCGCCGGGCGGGGCGGGGCAGTTTACCTGGAACATCGTCGCCGAAGATGGCCGCGTCTCCCCCAACTGGGACATTCTGGAAATCGAACGCAACGAAAGCGGCGAAATCATCCGCCAAGAAGAGTGGGACGTGGATGTTCCCTTCTACGCCGACGACATTGAGGCCGGCAGCAACTTCGATTCGGTCATCACCACCTGGGCCCACGATGCGTTCAAGATCGAGGACTACAACGAGAACATCGAATACTACCTGACGGTCAGCGCCGAGGATGCCTATACCGATGGCGGCTCCTGGTGGCAGTACGGCACCTGGCCGAGTTTCGACGATGGCGGGCCGTTTGGCCGGATGTCCGGCGGCTATACGGCCGACGGCCCCAACACCGCGCGCAATATCACGGTCAACCACCTGATTCGCATCCAGGTGACCGACGACGACGAGACCCCCCCGGCGCCGGCCCTGGGCGCCGGCTGGGACGATGCGCGCTCGCTGAACCTCTCAGACGGCACCGATGACTTCGCCTACACCGGCGCGGGGCTGGGCGTGGTCTACACCCTCTACGATGGCGACGTTTTCAACTCGCCGCTTCTGATGGAGTTCAATGTCTATGATCCCCACTACATGGGCTTGGCCTACGGCAACCAGTCGACCTACACGGAAGAAGGCCGCACCCTGACCAATACCTCCCTCAACGTCGGCACCTGGCTGGCCAATTCCACTGCGGCATTCAACGGCGACAAGAGCTACATCGGAGACGACGGGCGCGATGACGACACCACGCTGGCGTGGCATTGGCCGTCCCTCTCCCGTGACGCCGTGACCGCTCTGTGGGGCGATGCCGAGTTGTCCGGGGATCAGGGCGTGCGCAATCGCATTTCCCTGAACCTGTTCGACCGCGACAACGACCGCCCCTCCGACCAGGCCTCCCAGACCGTCGACTTCGGCTGGATTCAGATCAAGGATGACGACACCGAGCCGCCGGAAGTCCAGGCCTTTACCATCAATGACGTGGGCATGAGCGCCGACGGGCTGCTGCCGGGCGGCGGCATCGCCATCGTCGGCGTCAATGGCAACCCCGCCACCGGCGATGGCGGTGGCGGAGGCGAAAGCTTTTCCTTTGTGGTCCTCAGCCCCTTCCCGGAGGGCACCCGGATCTGGTTCACGGACTGCGGCTGGGCCAATAACGAGGTCGATAACCAGTGGCACCGGACCAGCGAATTCCATCTCGCGGAGTGGTATTCCGAAGGGGGCGCCGCCGTCGGCGACGTCATCACCTTGACCATTGAAAACCTCAACAACGGCGGCGATCAAGTGGCCGTGTATCAATACGTTGGCGAGGGCAATCCCAAGGACGATCCCGAAAACGTCCGGTTCATCTATGCCGTTCAGATGGGCAAGGCGTGGGATGTGCCGCCGGTGCCGGACAACAATGAGTCGTCGGCCCTCTACTACGGGCTGGTCAACGAGGAAACCGCCGTGGACCTGTACGGCGGCACGGGCAGCGCCGTCAATTGGACCTATGTGGGCCCGCGGTCCGGAACGGCGTCGGATCTCCTGCTCCAAATCAGCGACCGGTCCAATTGGGAGCGCAGTGCAACGGCTCTGGATATGGATTTTGAAGATGTGTTCGACGGCGGCTTCACCGTCCTGGGCCCAGGCGATTTGGATTGGGACCGGCCCACGATCACCGATGCGGAACTCCATCAGGGCACCTACGAAGTGGCCGCCCAGGTGCAGGACATCACCAAAGGCTTGCAGGCCACGGGAACCTCCTGGGCCCCGGCGCCGCATTTCGCCCTGTTCAATGCCGACGACGAACTGGTAGCGACCAAGAACTTCAGCGTGGGGTTCGCCTCCGGCACGACCGCCCCGCAGACCATGGAAATGGCCAGCGGTCCCGCCGGCGACTACAACGCCATCCGACTCGGCGAACACGTTGCCCATTTAGTGGTTTCCGACGCCGACAACGACCGGGTGGGGGACAACTCGGTGGTCACCAATACCATGGTGGTCATGGTGGTCGACGACGACCCCTATCCCCCGCGCGTCGGCCCCGCTCGCCTCGCCCTCGAACTCGGCGGCCAGAGCATCGCCCCGGCCCCCATCGGCGAGGCGGAACTGTTGGCCGCGTGGAATTTCAATGCCAGCGATTACACCCGCGACCACGGATTCACCGGGGAAATGACGACCAGCGGGCTGAATGGCACCATTAACTGGTACGGGGGAAGCACGGTCAATCGCGTCGGAACGGATGAGGCCGGCGTGGCGTTCAGCCCGGAATACGCAGGCAATATCGGCGGGGCTTTCCAGTTCGAGCTGGACATGAGCGAGCATATGGCCTTGGAAATGTCGTTTGCCGTGAGGAGAACCGCCGCCGGGTATAACCACAATCAGGTTTCCTACTCCACCGATGGCCTCCAGTTCACGCCCTTTGGAGTTCCCTTCGACCCGACGACAAGCACCACGCTGGAGCGTCTCGTCTTCGATTTCAGTTCGGTTCCCGAACTGAACGGCGCTCCGCAAGTCTTCATTCGCATTACCCTGGGCGTAGACGGCGTCACCGGCTCCGGCAACAACCGCTACGACAACCTCCAGTTTAACGCCTATCCGCTGGATGAACTGGTGTATGAAATCACCGACGGCCAGTTGGCGGAGGTGGGGGCGGCCAATCCGCTTCGGTTCGGGTTCAATGTCTACGACCCCATCAGCGGCGTGGCGGTCGGCGACGGCATCTCGAGCGACATCCACATGGCGGTCAGCGTCGAGGGACTGTTCGATGAGGACACCGACGGCTACGATGCCGACGCCAGCGTGGGCGACACCTTCGATCCGGCCGACATGAGCGTGTGGACCTACGACAGCCCGATTCCCTACGAAGACATCGGCACCCTGTATGGCGACGGCGAGACCCCGCGGCCCGTCATGGCCACCTTTGCCGACATGGATGACGACCGGGTGGACGACCGCTCCTGGCGCATCGACGAGGTTTTCGCCAGCCTGCGCGTCATCGACGACGATCCCCATCCGCCGGTGGTGGCCACCCACCGCTTTGGCGGAAATGTCTCAACGCCTCTGCGCGCGTTTCAGGTCGCCACCAATGCGGCGTCTCCCCAGGTGTTGACCAGCACGACCGATCCTCTCGTGCGCGGCCCCCGACTTACCGGCAGCAGCGCCACCAACACCGTATTCGTCCTGACCGATGCCGAAATGGCCGATCCGGAAGCCCACGGCATCCGCTTCGCCTTCGGTGCGCAGGATGCGTATTCCGGCGTGGCCCGGCCGGGGTCCGGCTTGGATGAAGTCATGAGCTTCAGCCTGGGCAACATTTTGGTCAACCATACCGCCGGCTTCCAGTCCGGCATGAGTTCCGATCCCGCCACCAACGCCACCCTGACCAATGTGTGGAGCCTGAGCCGCACCTGGTCGCTGGAGGATGTCACCGCCATGGTCGAGGGCGGGAATATGCGCGTGACGGTCACGGTCCCCGACAAGGACGACGACCGGCCCAACGACCAAGCCATTCTCGAGGGGCATCAGGTGGGCTACATCCGCGTGGTGGACGATGATATCTACCCGCCGTTGATGGGCGCGCTGAACCTCAGCATCAGCTCCGTTCATAACCTGTTGGTCATGGGATTCGAGGAATACCACGGATGGACATGCGGCCAAAACTTCAACTATGTGAGCTGGAATTGCGAAATCGATGGGGAATTCTGGGTCGGCAACGACATCAATGTTCCGGCGATTGCGGGAGAAATGCCCAGCCAGGTTCGCGTGATGGGCATGCGCAATCAGGGCGAGGAAAACGCGTGGCTGCAAATGCCCCCGCGCGAGGATCCCGGGACGTTATTTGCCTGGGCGCGGCTGAGCGCTGCCAACCCCGAGCGCATCGTGCGCTTGGAAGGCCGGCAGGCGCCGGAGGACGAGTGGACCAGTTTCGGCGACCGGAATGTCACCACGGCGGACTGGGTCCTGCTGGATTGGCCGATCAACGAGACCGGCGAGTGGACCTTGCGCCTTCGTCGCATCACCCGAGGCGGCGCGCCCACGATCTATCTCGACGACATTGTCCTGACCAAGCGAGCGGCCTGGACCAATGCCGAGAGCATGGAGGTTTCGTTTGATGAAGCGGAGGATATGAGCGGGGTGGATGAATACCGTCATGTGCGCGCGGCCGCACCCGACTGGCAGTCGGGCCGGAACATCACGGAAGGGGATGTCGTCGCGGATCGAACCGGCAGCGCGATCCCGCTCGACCAGGGCGTCATTACCGGTTTTGTGTTCGCCGTGGATGCCGACATGGATCGGCCGGGCGACCAACTCCGCAACCCGGGCATCCCCTATGTGGTCAAGGTCGACCGCACGCCGCCGACCGGCGTCCCCGGCCTGGAGGCTTCGACCGACGTAGTGGACGACCCGTCCACCCAGTTTGATCTCAGTTGGACGGCGACCGATGTCGGCGCGGATGATCCGGGTGCGACCGACGTCTATCCGGCCTGGGGATCCTCTGCGCCGGATCCGAAGAACATCCTCTCCCCGTGGAGGACCTACAAGATCTACTATGGCCCCTACGACCCCCTGCAAGTCGAGGGGCTGACGGAGCAGCAGGTCTTCATTTCCCATCTCGCCGACGGCCAGTACAGGGACAATCCGGAGTGGAAGTCGGTCACGGTGGACAGTGCCATCGCCGATCCGTCGGCGCCGGGCACCTATGCCGGCCTGGCCAATCCCGACACGGAGGCCATTCGGCTGTACGACCTCGACTTCGACCAGGACTACATGGTGGCGATTGTCGGCGTCGACGAGGCCGGCAATGAGGGACCGTTGGCACCGACCGGATGGACCACCAACAACACGATCCGCTTCGCCGTGACCAGCGGCTGGGTGGTCGCCAAGTCGAAGGCCATCGAGAAGTTCCCGGACAAGGCCGCGGCATTCACGAAGACGCCGGAGTCCGAAAACGCCATTGCCATCGGGTGGACCGCCATCGGCTACACCAATCTCCAGGGCCAGTTTGTCACCACCAAGGAGTACGATCTGATCCACTGGGACGCCACCCGCTTCGAAGAGTGCACCTCCAATCCGTGGGACCGAATCGAAACGATCGAATCGCACTGGTTCGTGGACGATGGCGCCATGATGCGCACCCGCGGGAACATGCGCTTCTACCGGGCGTCCTACCGGGATCGCTGGAAACGCGAAGTTGGCGGCCGGCCCCAGCGCCCGATGGTCAGCGAGGAGGTCTACGCGCTGCACAATGTCGTGCTGTCGCCGGGACACAACTACGTGGCGCTCCATGGCGTGCCCTACACGAATACCTTCGCGGCCGTTTTTGGCGGAACCAACGTGTTCCCGGGCGGCGAATCCGCCATGCCCGGCTCCGGGGCCACCGTGGTCGAGTTCTACAACCCCGGACCCAACGCCCTCCTGCGCGAGGCCTATTACCTCACCACCGACAACCGGTGGCGTTCGGAAGAGGGCGGGGGCGATGTCACCGATGTCGTCCAGACCGACGAGTTCTTCAACCGCGGCTTCTCCATCACCCTGCCGGAGGAGCTGCCGGAGTCCTACCGACACACCACGGCCCTCGACTATTCGGGCAATGCCGAAGGCGGCGGCGCGCTTCAGCTCGATGCCATGATCTGGTCGCCGGTCCTGCAGGTGCCCACCAACGGATTCAGCCAAATCATCCAGGCCGGCCGCGCCGCCGTCTTCGATCCCAACCAGGCCGGCCGCGTCGAACTCTCTCCCGAGGTGCTCTCCTACAACCTCGTCGCCCTCCGCCTGCCGGTTGCTGCGCACCCGGGCGAACTGGGCCTGCTGGAGTCCGGCCTGGGCAAGGGCTACAAGGATTTCGCCGACCACATCTATACCTGGAACACCTCCACCAAGAGTCCGCGGGCGGGCAGCACCATCTATGCGGATACCAACGGCATCTTCCGCTATGTCGCCAACAACGCCCTCGTTCCCGCGGATTTCTTCAAGCCCAACGATGTCATCGTCATCGTCTCCCGCAACCGGGCGCCGCCGGAGAAGGAAGATCCGCCCGGCTCGGGCAACTGGACCTGGCGCTATCACCCGCGCGACTTCTACAACCTGCCCACGCGCTGGATCGAGCCCTCGACCGCCCTGCGGATGCCATCGGCCAACCTGACGTTCAGCTTCGTGAGTGATGTGTCCATGCGCCTGAACTGGGATCGCGGCGACGGGCAGCAACGCGTTGTCGTGGCCCGCGCTGGCAGCCCCGTCAGTTGGGTGCCCGGCCCGTTCAACCCCGCCGGCGCCCACCACAACTTTGCCACGGCCGCCGATCTGGGCGGCGGACAGAAGCTGGTCTACGCCGGGCCTCGGGATGAGTTCACGCTGACCGGTCTCGCGCCCATGACCACCTATCACGTTGCCATCTATGATTATCATCTCCTGAATGGCCAGAAGGTCTTCCTGCCCGATCAGGCGCTGACGGCGAGCCAGGCCACCCGGTCCGCCGCGCCCACCGTGCCCCCCGCCAACTTGCGGTTCAAAAACGTACAGCAGAATCAGTTGACCTTCGCCTGGGACCCTGGCGGGGGAGACGGGCGGGTTGTCATCGTCCGCAAGGGCCATCCCGTCCAGGCTGTTCTCATCGGCGGGACGAGCTACACCGCCAACTCCGTCTTCGGGCAGGGCTTCGATATCGGCGATCAGAGCTACGTGGTGTTTGCCGGCGGGACCGCCAACTCCGTGACCGTGACGGGGCTGGAGCCCGGCCATACCTATTATTTCAAGGTGATCGAATACAACGGCTCGGGAAGCACCCTCAATTACGGGGCATCGGCGAAGAATCAATGCTCCATCATCCCGGCTCCACCGACGACGCCACCGGGGCAAATTGTCTTCAGCGATGTCTCCCCTACGGCCATGACCGTCAGTTGGGCGCCCGCGACTTCCGGCGGCGGCGATGGCCGCCTGCTGATCGTGCGGGAAGGGTTCGCGGTGAGTTGGGAGCCCACGGATGGCGAGGTGCCGCTGGGCATCCATTCCCACTTCCCGTTGGCCGCCGAATTGACTCCGTTCCCGGTCAACAAAGCCTGCTACCTCGGTCCCGGGGAATCCGTAACCCTCACCGGCCTGACTCCCGGAACTCCCTACCACGTGAAGCTGTTCGAGTACAATGGCACCGGCGAGGCCCGGAGCTACCACACCGCCACCGCCCCCACCGCCTCGCTAACCCTGCCGGAGTAACGGGTTCACCCGTACAGGGTAACAGTTTGTGCGGAGGGAGGGGTTCCGGCGGTCTTGCCGACACGGGTGAAAAGGGTAGGATGCCGCTTGTGAACCCCTCCGATTCGATACGCCGGATGAGGATCCGGGCATGAGCGTTGTCCGCGGTGGTCTTCATCCCCGCGAGGCGCTGGTGGCGACGATGGGGCGCATCTACCGCTTGCGCCTGACGACCACGTCCGGCGGCAATCTTTCGATCCGCGATGCCGACGACTGCATTTGGATCACGCCCGCCCGAGTGGACAAGGGAGACCTGCGGCCGGAGGATATCGTCTGCGTGCATCCCGACGGCCGGGTGGACGGGCTGCATCCGCCGTCGTCCGAGCTGCCGTTCCACCAAGCAATTTATCGCACGCGGCCGGATGTGCGGGCGCTGGTCCATGCGCATCCGGTCGCGCTGGTCGCGTTCAGCCTATGCCGGCAGGTGCCCGACACCCGGCTGTTGCACCCGGTTTGGACTCTCTGCGGCCTGCCGGGACTGGCCCCCTACGAGGTGCCCGGCAGCGACCGTCTCGGCGAACGCATTGCCGAAACCTTTGCACGGGGGCATCATGGCGTCCTGCTGGAAAATCACGGAGTCGTGGTGGCCGGCGCCGACATGAGCGAAGCCTTCGAGCGCTTTGAGACGCTGGAATTCGCCGCGAGGGTTCTTCTGGGCGCGCGGTTTCTGGGGCGCGTGCGCAATCTGACCCGGGAGCAGTTGGCGATGGGCGAACACCGGCCATCGCTGGCGGAAGCCGCGGCATCCTTTGCTCCCGCCGATGGCGAAGCGGAATGGCGCGAGACCCTGGCGGGTTTTGTCCGCCGCGGCTATGCCCAGCGGTTGCTGACCAGCACGATGGGGGACTTGTCCGCCCGGTTGGGCGACGACGATTTCCTGATCACGCCCCATGGCGGGGATCGGGGCCTGATGGAGGGGGGGGAGCTGGTGCGGGTCTGCGGCGGGGAGGCGGAGCCCGGCAAGCCGCCCAGCCGGGCGGCCGCCTGCCACCGGGAGATGTACCGCCGGCATCCGGACATCCAGGCAGTGGCGCATGCTTATCCATTGAATGCCACCGCGTTCAGCGTATCCGGCGCGGAGTTGGACGCGCGAACCTTGCCGGAGAGCTACCAGTTCGTGCGCGAAGTGGTGTCGGTGCCCTATGGGGTAATCTTCGCCGCTCCGGAACGCCTGGCGCAGCGGCTCTGCGTGGCCGAGCGTCCCGCGGCCCTGATCGAGAACGATGGCCTGCTCGCGATCGGCCGGACGATCCTGGAAGCCTTCGACCGCCTAGAAGTGCTTGAAACGATGGCTGAAGTTCTGCTGGTGGCCCGCCGGCTGGGCCCCGTCCGGCCAATGCCCGAGCCGGTTCTGCGCGCCCTTCTAAAAGGGGTCAGCCCGTGAATTGTAGCAATCGGGGGATGATTGCGCTTTACCGGTCGCGGGCGATGACTTTGGAGCGGCCGCCGGTCGCGCGGGCGATGCGGCGATAGTATTCCACCGCCTGTTTGCCGCGTTCGTTTTCGAAGGGCTTGTACAGAATGGGATAGATCCGCACCGAACGGCCGGTGGTGCTTTCGATGGAGCGGACGAATTTTTCGATGTCGTCCATATGGGTGGTGATTTCCACGCCGGTGGACGCGTCGCCCTCCTTGAGATAAGGCGGGTCGTCGGACAGCACGAAGACGGTATCGGCCCCCATTTCGACGGCCGCTTTGAGGGCTAGGTGGGGGGTGGAGCCGGAGAAACCGCGCAACTGCCCTTGGCGTCGGGGGTCAAATGTCTGGCCAAGCCAAGCGATAGCCTTCTGGCGGTTTTCCTGCGTGGCGAAAACCATCTGCTCGGTGAAGGCGGTGGAGCCGTCGACAAAGACGATGAGGTTGAACTTGGTGTTCACGTTCATGTCGGCCAGCATTTTGACCGCCTCGTCGAGAACGTCCTTGGTGACGCCCTTGGCGATCATGGAGGGAGAGATATCCATGCAGATCACAATGGCCTTGGTGCGGATGTTCTCGCCGAAGAACTTGGTATCGGAATAGCCCATGCCGCCGGTGAGTCCGCGGCCGGCGCCGCCGCCCCCGCCGCCGAGGGCGCCGATGGAGCCGGCTCGGGTCTGCATGAGCGGCGTATCGCGCAGGCTTTTCACGTCGGGGGTCTTCATGTCGGGCATTTCGGGCAGGGCGACCTTGGAGGGGGCCTCGGTGACCAGGCGCTCGAGAATCTGCGGTTTGCGCGTTTGTTTCTGCATCTGCTTGACCCGGATGGAATGCTCCAGCTTGCGGGGTGGTAGCGATGGACTTTTCTTGCCTTCGAACATCATCTTGGGCTTGGGCGCAATGATCATGATTGTCAGCGAGACCGCCAGGACGATGAAGACGATATGGACCAGCAGCGCAATCAGAATCGCGTTCAAGGCGCGCTTTTTTTGCACGGCATCCTCTTCCTTGGTCTTGGAAAAGGCGGTTTTGAAGAGAGAAAAGCTCATGTTCAATATCCAATATTCAATATCCAATAACCAATATCCAATGGGTTGGTGCGCTTCATGTCAGCTCTCCTCATCGTCGCCCACGGCGAAGGTGACGTTGACGATCTCGGCGGCGGTGCAGGCGTTGAGGACGTCGACGACGCGCTGCTGGCGGACGTTGTCCTCGGGGGCGATGGTAATCATGGCGGGGACTTGGTTGGCCTCGGCGGTTTGGCGGAAGAGGATGAGGGTTTTGACCAGTTCGGGCATATCGGGATTGCTGGGGTGGTCGTATTCCAGATCGTTCAAGTAGACATTCCCCGCTTCGGTGATCTGGATGATCTGTTCATCGGGGATTTCGACGGAATCGGACTGGGCGGCAGTGCCGGGGAGGGAGAAGGAGATATCGGCTTCCTGCCGGTGGAAGGTGGTGGAGACCATGAAGAACACGAGCAGTAGGAAGACGCAGTCGATGAGCGGGGTCATGGCGACTTCGGCCTTGGGGGCGGGCGGGCGCCGAAGTTTCATTGGAGGCCTCCCCCGCCGGCGGCGCTCTGGAAGGTGCCGAAAATGATATTGAAGACCCCGGCATTGGCGCAGGCGCGGATGGCGCGCTTGACGGTGCGGTATTCGGCGTCGCGATCGACGCGCAAATAGACTTGCAGATTGGGCTCCTGCCGAACGCGCTCGGCGATGGCCTGGGAGAGGCCGGGTTCGTCCATGAGCTGGCCGGCGATCAGGAAGGGCTGGGCTTCGGAGGTGACGCCGCCGCCGGCGGGCGTGCCCAGGGGCACGATGTTGACCACACCGCGGTCGCGGAGATCTTCGGGAACGGCGGACTTGGGGGCGACCGGCAGGACCACTTCCGGGGTCATGTCCACTTGGCTCATGGTGGCGGCGATCATGAAGAAGATCAGCAGCAGGAAGACGCAGTCGATCATGGGGGTCATGTCGACGTTGGCTTCGGGTTCTTCGGGATTACGCAGTTTCATGGCAGGAGGGGGGGGAGGGGGGGGAGGATGGAATAGTGGAGAGGTTGCTGATCCGACGGTTGCATTCGATTTGGGAGGGGCATAGCGAATGTAGCGTCAGCGCCGGGAATGGACGGGTTAAAGATCACGGTTCTTCCAAGATTCCAGTATTCCATCATTCCAGTATTCCACTATTCCGGCATTCCTATCCTCGTCAAGTTTCCGCGACTTCGGTCCCGGCGAAGATGTCGGCGGTTCCGGTGAGGGAGTCGAGGATGGCGGAGTATTCGCCTTCGGCGTCGCGGACGATGCGCGAGAGGCTGTTGCGGAAGATGAAGTAGGCGAACATGGCGGGGATGGCGATGGTGAGGCCGGTGGCGGTGGTGATGAGGGCTTCGCCGATGTTGGCCGCGAGCAGTTCGGGTTTGCCCATGCCGCCCATGCCGATTTTCTGAAAGGCGCCGATCATGCCGGAGACGGTGCCGAGCAGTCCGATCATGGGGGCGACGCCGGTGATCAGCGAGAGGAAGTTGATCCAGAAGCCGATTTGGGATTCCTCGCGCGAGACGGCCTCGGCGATGGCGCTTTCCATGTCGGGCTTGGAGGCGGCGGGATCGTCCGGATTGATCTTGCGCAGGCCGGGCAGCAGGCCGTTGGTGAAGAGGCTGGGGGTGGAGCGCGCCAGCACCGCCATCTGGCCGACATCCCCCTTCTCCGCGGCGGCGCGGATTGACACCACGGTCGCGGTGGGCAGCAGGTTTTTGCGGCTGACCATGCGGATATTGATGACGACCATGGAGACGAGGCCGATGGAACAAAGGCCCAGGGGCCACATGGCCCAGCCGCCGGTCTTGATGAGGTCCCAGAGCGTGGTTTTTTTCGCGGTCTCGGCGGGGGTGGCGGGCGGGGCGGGTGGGGGTGGCTCCTGGGCGAGCACAGGGCCGGTCGGCGCCAGCGCGGCAAGGAGGAGGAAAAGGGCGATTCTTTTTTTCATGGGTGGATCTCCTGGGAGGATGTGACGCTAGATTCCTTCGGGGTATTCGATGTCGTACTCGGGTTCGGGGTCGGGAGTGGGGGTGCCGGTCGGGGCGGGGCGGGAGTCGGCCAGCAGGCCGGCCTTGACGAGGTCGGCGCGGTGGGTGGCGAGCATTTCGTCGGCGGCCTTCGCGGCGGGGGTGTTGGGATACATCCGCTGAATGTCCTGGACGGTGCGGTGGAACGGTTCCCATTCCTGAAGCCGGGCGTAGCAGCGCAGGGCGGCGGCGAGGGCGCGGGCTTCGTTGAACTGGACGTAGGGATAGAAAACGACCAGCGACAGGTAGGTCATCAGGGCCTGATCGGGATTGTCGAGCGCGAGGTAGGAGTCGCCCAGCGCGAACAATTGCGCGGAGAGCAATTCTTCGTCGTGTTCCTGCCAGGGCATGTCGACGAGATATTCGGCGGCGAACTGGTATTCCTCGAGGCGGGCATAGGCGATGCCGGCCCGGATCTGGGCATGGGTGGTATGGGCGGAAGGCTTGGCGTGGGAGAGGATGTTTTCGTATTGCCGGACGGCATCGCGCCAGCGCCCCTGGCGGTCGAGCAGGCGTCCCTTGAGCAGGATCGCTTCCTCGGCGTGGATGCCGGGAATGTCGCGGAAGGGGCGGGTCTGGAGAATCAGGCGGTCGAGGGCGCGGTGGGCTTCCGCGTATTGGGCGTCGGTGACGGCGGGCGCGGCCAGCATGCGATCGGCGGCGGTCAGCACGGGGGGGCGGGGCATCCGGATGCCCCGGATGTCGGCGGCGGCGAGGCCGGCCTGCGGCATGTAGCGGCCGTCGGAGGCCTGCCGGCGCACCCAGACGATATCCTGCTCGCGCTTGACCAATTCCGCGTTGAACGTGGCCTGGCGGGTCTCGATGGTGAAGGGCCCGAGCTGGGCGGAGGCGGGAAGGGCCAGCGCAAAGAGCAGGAGCCGCGCGGCGGGGCGAAGGCGGGAGGAGAACGAGATCCGATCGTCAATATTCAAGTTCCAAGGGAACCGCCGGGGGCGAGTTTTCCACGCCGTGGAAACACATTTTCCACAGCGTGGAAAAAATCGGGAACCCTTTTCCACAGCGTGGAAAACGGGGGCGAACCTTTTCCACAGCGTGGAAAACTTTTTTCCACAGCATGGAAAACTCGAGGTGAAATTTTCCACAGCGTGGAAAATCCGGGGTGAAATTTTCCACAGCGTGGAAAACTGTTTTCCATGGCGTGGAAAAGGACGATTCATGATTGGCCTCCGGAGAGGGCGGCGATGCGCTGGCGGGCGTTGGCGGCGGCGGCGGTGCCGGGAGCGAAGTCGCTTTCGAGGAATTCGCGATAGGTGTTGAGGGCGGCCTGGGTATCGCCGAGTTGTTCGAAGCAGGCGGCGCTGCGCATGTAAGCCTGGATGACGGCGGGGCGGTAGGCGCGGTAGAGGACGTAGATGCGCTGGTAGTAGGCGATGGCCTGGGCGTGTTCGTGTTGGGCCTCCATGCAGGCGCCGATGCCGAGGAGGGCTTCGGGCTTGAGGTGGCGGGGGGCGGCGCGGTTGGCCAGAATGGTGTTGTAGTCGCTAATGGCCTCGCCCCAGCGGCCCAGTCCTTGCAGGGCTTCGGCGCGCAGGAACGTGGCCTCGAGGATCAGGTGTACCTCGGCGGCGTTGGCGAGCACCTGGTTGGCATAGGCCAGCGCGGTGTCGTATTCCTCTTGGTTGAGCGCCTGCTGCGAAAGGAGCGTTTGGGCCTCGGGGACCTGGCGGGAATCGGGATATGTTTCCAGAAGCATTTCGAGGTTGGGAATGCCGGAACTTTCCATGCCGTGCAGGATCCAGGAACGGCCCAGCCAAAGCAGCGTCTCGGGGCCGAGGTGCTCGGTACGGAAGCGGCCGGCGAAGATCGCCAACTGCCGGGCCTGCTGGTCTTCGGGCAGGAGCTGGGCCTCGGCCCACGCCAGGCGCGCGGCGAGGGCCAGGCGGCGGGAATTCAGCGCGCGTTCATAGCGCGCGCGCAGTTCGGTGGCATAGTCGTCCGTTCCGCGCGGATACAATCCGGCGAGATCCTGGAGCATGAGGTCGAAGCCCTCCCAGGCGGGGGTATTGCCATGGCGTTCGATCATCTGCCAGTAGAGGCGGCGGGCCTGCTCGGTGGCGCCGATTTGGCGCAGGGCCCAGCCGGCTTGGTAGGCGGCATCGATGATGTTGCCGTCGTTGGGCATGTTCTTGATGAAGTCGACATAGTCGGCGGACATTTCGCGATAGTCGTCCGGGGTGCCGAGGGCCTTGTGGACGCGCGCGATCTGGGCGAGGGCCATGGAGTAGAACGGCCCCGCGGCGGGTGTCAGGGCGATGCGATAGGCGGCCTTGGCGTCGTCGAGTTCGCCCAGCGCGGCCAGGGCGTCGCCGCGCATGATCGCGGCCTCATGGCGGAAGAAGTGACCGGGATTCCGCTCGATCCAGGTGGCCAGATCGGCGGCGGCGCGCTCGAAATCCTCGAGCGCATAGCGGCAGCAGGCCGCGCGGTAGGCCGCTTCGGGGGCGTAGATGCTCATGGAGTACTTGTCGGCATAGGCGTCAAAGTGCGGCAGCGCCTTTTCGTACTGGCCATCATAGTAGAGGCTGATGGGCATCCAGTATTCCACGTCGGGCGTCATGACATGCCTGGGCCAGGATTGCAGCCAAAGCTGGAATTGCCGAACCGCCTCTTCGAAGCGTTCCTGCATGGCCAGCGAGAGCGCCAGGTAGAATTCGATGCGGGCCTTCTGCACGTGGTCCGGGAAGCGGCGCAGCAGTTTGCGCATCTCGATTTCCGCATCCTCGAACTGCTCGGCATTGATGAAGGCCTCGGCGCGCAGGAAGGCAACGGTGGGGACGTTCTGCCACTTTTCGGCGTAGACGCCGACCGCCTCGTCCTCCTCTCCAAACCAGCCGGGGGCGGTGTCGTCGTCCTCGTCGATGTCGAACATGCCTTCCACCCCGGAGTCCTTGCCCCGGCGCGCCCAGCCGCCGAGTCGCTTGGCCTTGGCGCGGCGTTCGAGCTGGCGCAGGCGCGCGAAGTGCGCATCGATGGAGGTGCCGTCGGGCAGGATGGTGGAGGCGCCATAGACCCGCGCCAGGCCGTTGGCCACCAGCAGCTCGCCCAGATCCTGCTTGCCGATCCGGACCACCCCGAAAAACCGCTTCTGCTGACTGCTGCCGAGGGCATCTTCCCAACGGGTCCAGACGGTGAAGCGCTTGCCGGAGAGGGTGCGCTGGGCCAGGCGGGTGGCCTGCTTGCCCAGGCGGACCACGCGCGTGGCCGGGATGTCGAAATAGTCGGCCTGGTCCTGGTTGCGGTCCTCGAACTGCGTGCTGGTTTCCGGTGCATCCACGAAGTACAGGCGGATGATGATGTCCTTGTTGTTGTGCCGAATGTAGAAACTGTCGCCGTCCATGTAGCCGTCGCCCAGCGTGGCGTTCTCCAGCTTGACCCACTTGCCGGAGACCCGGCGGGTCTGGGCGGTGGCAGGAGACGGGGCGGCCAGGAGGAGGAGGAGGGGGATCCAGATCCAATATCCAATGGTCCATATCCAATGGTGAGGTGAACCGCCACCCGACGAGGGCGTCGGGGCTCCAAAACAGCTTGGGCCCGACTTTGATCGGTTGAATATTGAATATTGAATATTGAACATTGGGGTTTCCCTACCCCCGCCCGCCGTCCTTCGTCCTCCGGCCGGCGGGTTCATTCCCAGTTCCCCTGGGGATCGTAGGTGGCCAGATAGCGGTCGGCCTCGATCAGGAGGTCGTCGAAGCGCCGCAGGCGCGAGACGGCCAGGATCAGATCGAAGTGGCCGGCTTCGCGGACCTCTTCATCGGTGGCGATTTCAACGACGCGGGCGAAGGCGGTGCGGGCTTCCCAGTAGCGGTCGGTATTGAAAAAACAGCGGCCGATGCGGTGGTAGAGGTTGGCGTCGTAATCGGGCAGCGCCTCGAGTTTCGCGACCATCTCGCGGGCCTGGGCGATGTCGCCGGCCAGTCGGCGCTCTTCCTGGAACGAGGAACGGATGTCGCGGGTGGTGGCCTGTCGGCGTTGGCGGGCAGCCAACGCCGCTTCGAGCGTGCGCAGGTGTTCCTGCTGGTGGCGCAACAGCGCCTGGCGGGGCTTGACGCGCCGGTAGGCCTTCAGGGCCACCTCGTACTCGGTGTCGTCAAAGCGGTCATCGCCGATTTCAAAGGCGAGGAAATTGCAGTAGGTCACGACCGACCAGGATCGCGGCCGCTGCTCGAGGGCTTCGAGCATGGCGATGGCGTCCTCGGCCCGATTGTCATCAAAGAGCGCTCGGGCGCAGAACGCGCTGGCCTGGCTCCCCAAGGGACTCTCCGGATACACCCGCATGAATTCTTCGAACGTGGCGGCGGCCGCGCGGCTGTGGTCCTGGATGAGCTGGCAGATGCCGATTTGATAGAGCGCGTCTTCGGAAAAGGGCGAGCGCGGATGGGCGGAACGCAGATTCTGGTAGGCGGTGATCGCGGTATCGTACTGCTCTTCCTGCTGGCGGCCGGAGCCGATGCGGAAGAGGCCCTCATCGGCGAACTGCGATTCGGGGAACTGCTTGACGTATTCCTCGAAAGCCGTCACCGCGTCGGCGAAGCGCCCCAGGTTGTAGAGCGCACAGGCGCGGGCGTACATGGCCAGATCCATCTGCTGGCGCAGTTCCGGCTCCTGGCCAAACACCTTCACCAATTGGTCGAGGAATTCAAACGACTGCTCAAAATTGCCCGCGGTGAACTGGCTGATGCCCCCTTGGAAAAGGGCCACGGGCGAGTCATCCGCCGCCCGGGCGTGAACCGCTGCCAGCGCCAGAGCCAATGTTGCTCCAGCCGCCAATTTGGAAAAGCGCGCCATCCGGACAGGAATATATCAGGAAACACCTGTCCGTACAGTTCACATTTCCGCCCCCGTTTTCGACCCCTTTCGGCAAGGGGAAGGATTATAGTATTTATAAATAGTATATATATGGTATTTATAAATAGTATACACCCGTGTATTTCCCCCCTTGGTCGGACAGGGGAGGCGGGAGGATCAGGAACGGACCGGGATGCGGCGGGCGGGCTCGAAGGCGGAGCGGGCGGGAGCGAACAGGTCCTTGGTATAGCTCTTGACGTTGCGGTCTTCGAGGTGGTCGAACACCATGGGGGCGTCGGAGCCGTAGCTGATGCGCTTGATCGGATCGGGATCGATCTCGGCAAAGAGGAGATCATCGACGCCCCGGGCCAGGGCGAGTGTTTGGGCGATCGGGGAGACAATCATGGAATGGCCGAAATAGGTGGTGCCGGAGGCATCGGGGCCGACCGCATTGACGGCGATGTGATAGACGTGGTTTTCGTAGGCGCGCATTTGGTTGGTGCCTTCCCAGATCGGGAACGAGCGCAGCAGCGCGGAGGGCCGGCAGAGGATTTGAGCGCCCCGCACGGCCAGGATGCGGGCGATCTCGGGGAAATCCCCATCATAGCAGATGTGCAGCCCGATGGTGCCGATTTCGGTGGCGAAGACGGGGAACCGGCTGCCGGGTGTGGTCCAGCCGCCTCCACCAAGACGTTCGGCCGGGAAGGGGTGGGTCTTGCGGTAGGCCCCAAGATTCTTTCCGCGGGAATCGATCAGGAAGGCCGAATTAAAGATGACGCCGGGCTTGGGTCCGCGCTCATAGGTGGGCAGCACGCAATGCACCTTCAACTCGCGGCAGACATTCTGGATCGGCGCGAGCAGGGTCCGGGTCCGTGGCAGAATGTCATAGAAATCGGACACGGGCATGGCCGGGTTGAACCCGGTGGTGATGGATTCAGGAAAGACCAGCAGTTTGGCGCCGGTTTCGCGGACGGCGCGCCGCAAGTAGTGGATGCAGCGATCCAGATTGGCGGGGATGTCGTTGGGAACGACGGCGAACTGGGCGCCGGCGACGACCATGCGGCGGATGCGCGAATGGCGAGAGGAACGGGCGGCGGCTGAACGGCTCATGGGGTTTCCTCCGGCTCGGGACGGTCGGGCCAGTCGCGCCCGAGCTTTTCAAGGGTCTTTTCGATGTGTTCGACGATTTCAGGATCATCGGGTCGCAATTCATCGGCGCGGAGCAATTGATCGAGGGCCTCTTCGTAGCGGCCTTGCTGGTAGTAGATCCATCCCAGGGTGTCGATGTAAGCGGCGTTGTCGGGATCGAGCCGCAGGGCGGTCTGGATGTGGCGCAGGGCTTCGTCGAGTCGCTCGGCCCGCAGCGCCCAGACATAGGCGACGTAATTCAGGGCGTCGGCGTGCTCGGGATCCATCTCGATGCAGGTTTCGAATACCTCGATCGCGCGATCGGTTTGGCCGGCCTGGTCAAGGGCGACGCCGAACCAGAAGTAGAACCGAGGGTTGAGGACGCCAGCCTGCAAAGGATCGCGGCGGACGGCGGCCAGGACGCGGTTGAACTCTCGCGCCGCCCGCTCGGGATTGTTCTGGGCCAGGAATAGCGCGCCGAGATGGGCGTGGATGGCGGCGGTTTCGGGGCCGCCTTCGCGCGCGAGCCGGCCGAGGGCGCTGGCGGCCGTGCGCCGATAGCGGCTGGTGCCGGCCATGGCTCGCTGGACGTAGAGATCGAGCAGCGCCGGTTCGAGATCGATAGCCCGTCGCAGCCAGGTGGCGGCATCCGGGGCGCGGCGCAGATGGGTGCTGATGGTGGCAAAATGAAAGTGGAACAGGTTGGAGGGTTCCACATCGGATTCATCGGCGCGGATGGCGTCCCAGATCTGTTGCATCAAGCCGGCCGCCTCGGCATAGCGGCGCTGGTTCTGATAGACAAGGGCGAGGACCTCCTTGAGGCGCATGTCGTTGGGGATGGCCCCGAGCGCCTCTTCGAGAATCGCCACGGCGTCGTCATCGCTTTGGTCGCTGTATAGCGCGGCCAGTTTCAGCCAGGGGGCGGGATTGTCGGGTTGGGTCTCGGTGGCCTTGCGAAAGTGCTGGATGGCCTTCTCGGTATCGCCGGCCTGCTGGTACAATTCGGCCAAATAATAGGGGATGTCGGAGCTGCCGGCCGGATCGCGGGAAAGGGTCTCGAGAACCGCCACCGCCTGTTCGGGATCATCCATGGCCAGAAAAGTGCTGGCCAAACGCTGTTTGACCTGGAGGTCGGTCGGCTGAAGCCGTTCGATCTTTTCATATACGGCAATGGCTTCCGCGTACTGATTGTCCTGTACCAGCAAATCCCCGAGCACGTAGAGGGTCTCGGTATCGCCGGGCAGTTCCAGGCCGATGTCCTGCAGGGTTTCGATGGCGCTCTGCCGCAGTTGACGCTGTTCGGACGCTTCCCGGGCGGAGCGCATGCGGCCCAGATGGATGCGGGCCAGCTCCTGCCGGAGCGCGGTCGGCGGCTGGGCATGCCGAATGCCCTGTTCGAGAATCTGGATGACGGCTTCGACATCGCCACCCCGCGCGGTCGCGGCCGCCAGTTGAAGCCAGCCGCGTGGCTGTTCGGGGAACTGACGGGTCATTTGGCGAAACAACGCCAGGACGCGCTCCTCTTCGCCGGCGGTGCCGTAGAAGGTGGCCAGCCACATCAAGGCGTCTTCCGACGCCGGGTGGCGCTCCACGAACTCCTCCACCGACCGCAGGGCTTCTTCCGTGCGGCGCAGAAAGGCCAGGGTGGACGCCAGCCTCAGCGCGATGGTCTCGCTGTCCGGGTCGAGCTGCGCCGCGCGGCGATAAGCCTCGAAGGCCGGCTCGTACTCGTCGGCCAGTTCGTGATGAATACCGGTGGAATAGAGCGCAAACGCCTGGGCGGCGCGCTCCTGCTGGGGCGTGATGGCCGGGGACGAAACGAGCCCTCCGTCCAACATGGGCAGAGGGCTGGGCAACGAACGGCAGCCGGCCGCGACGCTAAACGAGACGAGGCCGAGCGCAAGTCGCCACCGGCGGTTCCCGCGCATGGCGCCTCGCCTCGCTACTTCTTCTTGTGCCGGTCCGCGCGCAGACGCTTCCTGCGTTTATGCTTGGCCATCTTCACGCGGCGCTTTTTCTTGACGGAGCCCATGCTTCAAACCTCCTGATTACTCGATAATGCCGCACGCTTTTACGGCACGACCTTGTTCAATGCAAGTTCAATAATGCCCGAGGCCCCGGCCGCCTTTAGCGCGGGAAGGATTTCGCGGACGATCGATTCCTCGACCACGGTCTCGATGGCGACCCAACTGGGGTCGCTCAGGGAATTGACGGTGGGGGAGTGCAGGGCGGGCAGGGCCTGCGAAATGGCCGCCACATCCGCCTTCTTGGCATTCATCTTGAGGATCACCTTGTTTTCCGCGGTCAGGGCGCTCGTCAACAACAGGGCAATCTGTTCGATTTTGGCGCGTTTGGCCGCATCCGTCCAGGCCGCATGGTTGGCAATGAACCGTGTGGTCGAAGTCAGCACGGTATCCAGGATCCGCAACTGGTTGGCTCGGAGCGAGGAGCCGGTTTCGGTCAGTTCCACGATGGCATCCACCAGCTCCGGGGCTTTGACCTCGGTGGCACCCCAGGAAAACTCGACTTCGGCGCTGACGCCGTGGTCGGCGAGGTAGCGGCGGGTAAGGCCGACGGCTTCCGTGGCGATCCGTTTACCCTGAAGGTCCTTCACGGACTGGATGGGCGAATCGTTCGGCACCGCTACGACCCAGCGAACCGGATTGCTGGTGGCCTTGGAGTAGCACAACTCGGCGACTTCGACGATATCGGATCCGTTCTCGTAGATCCAGTCATAGCCGGTCAGTCCGGCATCCAGCAGGCCCATCTCGACATAGCGCGGGATTTCCTGGGGGCGAATCAGCCGGGCGGCGATATCCGGATCATCCACGGACGGAACATACGACCGGGAACTGACCTTGAAGTTCCATCCAGCCTTTTTCATCAAGGCAAAGGTGCTTTCCTGCAGGCTGCCCTTGGGCAAACCCAATTTAAGGGGATTCATGCCGTCATCTCCTGTTGCGCGCCGGACGGCGCGGCTTACGATGGTTTTGGATTGAAGGCCCGACTCTACGGCATAAGAGGCAGTCAAATCAACCGTAGAAAGCGATGTGGCCGTTTTTGCAGTTGCGCGTCGGAAGGGCTTCGGGCATCGTGACCACCATCATGGATGTCCCCGACCACACGATTCTCAACGGCAAAGTCCTGATCACCGGCGGCAGCGGTTTTCTGGGCATCAACCTCATCCGGCACCTGCTCGCCAAGGGCGTCACGGACATCCGCTCGCTGGACCTGGTCGAATTCGACTATCCCGAGAAGGACCGCGTCGAGGCAGTCGTCGGCGACATCCGCGACGAGCGAACAGTGGCCGACGGCATGCAGGGCGTCACCCGGGTGGTCCATACAGCGGCCGCCCTGCCGCTCTATTCCGAGCACGATATTTTCACCACCGATGTCGACGGAACGCGCCTTTTGCTCGAGGCCGCCCAGAAGCAGGGCGTGGACCGATTCGTGATGATCTCCAGCACGGCGGTCTACGGGATTCCCGACCACCACCCGCTGCTGGAAGATGACGAGATGATCGGGGTGGGCCCCTACGGGCGGGCCAAGATCGCCGCCGAGGAGGAATGCTTCAAGGCCCGCGCCAACGGCCTGTGCGTGCCGGTCATTCGGCCCAAGTCGTTCATTGGTCCCGAGCGCCTCGGGGTGTTCGCCATGCTCTACGACTGGGCGTCCACCGGGCATGGATTTCCCATGATCGGCAACGGCCGGAATCGCTACCAGTTGCTGGATGTGGAAGACCTGTGCGAATCCATCTGGCTGACCATGACCCTCGACAAGGAGCGGGTGAATGACACCTTCAACATCGGCGCCAAGGAATTCACCACCATGCGCGAGGACTACCAGGCCGTACTCGACGAGGCCGGCCATGGAAAGAAGATCAAGGGGTTCCCCGCCGCCCCGATGATCTGGTCCCTGCGCTTTTTGGAATGGCTCAAGCTGTCGCCGCTGTACAAGTGGGTCTACGAAACCGCCAGCAAGGACTCGTTTGTCAGCATCGAGAAGGCCGAGCGCGTCCTGGGATTCACGCCGCGCCACTCCAACAAGGATGCGCTGATCCGCAACTACCGGTGGTATGTGGACAACCTCGACAAGTTCCAGAACACCGGCGGAGTATCGCACCGCGTGCCGTGGGGTCAGGGGATCCTGCGGCTGGCCAAGGCCTTTTTCTAGTCATGGCGCCACGCGAACCAGCCCGGGTGGAATTGCACTGCCCCGCCTGCGGGCGCGATTCCTGGCTGCGGCGCGAACCCCGCTACGACGGATTTACCAAGACCGGCGAAGCCCTGCACTGCGCCCTCTGCGGGCATGAATTCGCCTCCGAGACCGAAATCGAATTCAAGGACAGCCGCCGACCGCGGGTGTTTACCGATGCCGACCGGCCGCGGCCGGTGAAGGTGTTTTCCGAGGAAGAAAAAGGGCGGATGTGCCGCCACTGCGCGGAATATGTGGTCAATCCCTTCGTGCAGCGCTGCGGGCTGCATGGCTGCGAAGTCGAAGCTACCGATACCTGCCCCCACTTCCGTCCCCGCGACCCCGATCCGCCCCCCGGCCCCGTCCGTGATCTGCTGGGGTGACGATTCGACTAGAAAGCCCTTCTTGGCCTGCTGTATTTTGTCCAACCGGAAAAGACTAAATAGACAACTGCTCCGGTTTGGAGTTGATGTATCTCAGCTAATTGCGGGAGTAATTCAGTGGTAGAATGTCAGCTTCCCAATCCCGCTTCAGCGGGACAGGGCTGAACGCTTGTCCCGCCAAAGGCGGGATCGCCAGTTAGAGCGAAGAGCCTTCCTTGGCCTGCCTTGTTTGCCCATTTGGATAGATCTGGATAAATCCAAATAGACAACGGCCTCGGTTTAGCGTATGGGTATCTCATCTGGTTGCGGGAGTAATTCAGTGGTAGAATGTCAGCTTCCCAATCCCGCTTCAGCGGGA
>CAYNSH010000004.1:28665-29134 GCA_964399775.1 uncultured Verrucomicrobiota bacterium | reverse complement strand
TGGGTATCTCATCTGGTTGCGGGAGTAATTCAGTGGTAGAATGTCAGCTTCCCAAGCTGAACGTCGCGAGTTCGAACCTCGTCTCCCGCTCCACTTTTTTTGACAATGGTGGGCGTATACATTCTGTATTCAGCCGAGCTGGACCAGTTCTATGCGGGGCTTTCCATGCATCCGCAACGCCGGCTTCGGCAACATCGTCGCGGGACTTCGGCCTGGACCCGTCGCGCGGCGGACTGGGTGCAGGTCTATCAGATCCAGGTGGAAACCCTTGCCCAGGGGCGGGCCGTGGAGAAGCACATCAAACAACGAGGAGCCCGGCGATTTGTAGAGGACCAGCTTCCCAACCCCGCTGAAGCAGGGCAGGCCCCGCTCTCAGCTGGGCAGGGCTGAACGCCTGTCCCGCCGGAGGCGGGATCGCGAGTTCGAACCTCGTCTCCCGCTCCACTTTTTTTGACAATGGTGGGCGTAT
>CAYNSH010000004.1:0-28565 GCA_964399775.1 uncultured Verrucomicrobiota bacterium | reverse complement strand
GCTGAACGCCTGTCCCGCCGGAGGCGGGATCGCGAGTTCGAACCTCGTCTCCCGCGCCACAACTTGTTTCGCAGAGAATTTTGTAGCGATGGCCTTGCCTGCCAAGGGGGAGCGGTTTGTGGACAAACTTAGGATTGTGCTTTTCCCGGCGGGGGGCGGTGGTTAGAGTTCGGGTTCGGAAAGGCTATTCCCGTCATGAAGAAATGCGTCGTGTTTGGCTTGGTTGTACTGGCGATTGTTTCGGATGGTATGGCGCAGCGGCGACCGCCGCCGCCCGGGGTGATCCCGCTGCCGCCGCCGCGGATGGAGTTGACGGATACGAATTCCGTTCCCATGCAGGTGCGGGAGTACTCGGTGGCGGCCGCGGTGCGCGGGCTTCATGCCACCGTTGAAACCACGATGGTCTTCCACAATCCGAATTCCAGGCTCCTGGAGGGCGAGCTGGTGTTTCCGCTTCCGGACGGCGCCGCCGTTTGCGGCTATGCGCTGGATATCGGCGGAGTGCTGGTGGACGGCGTGGTTGTGACGAAGGAAAAGGCACGGGTGGCCTTTGAAACCGAAACCCGCCGGCAGATCGATCCGGGCCTGGTCGAGCATGTGCGCGGAAACCTCTACCGGACGCGGATCTATCCGCTACCTCCCAAGGGCTCGCGCACCATTCGCCTGGTGTATACCACGCCGTTGGCGCTGGCCCCAGACGGCGACGCGGCGTTGTTCCTGCCGATGCCGCGCGAGACTCTCGAGAAGCTGGCGATCCTCATCGAAGTCGCCGACGAATCCGCGGCCGCCCCCGAGCTGGGGGGGCTGGGCGACCGGCGTTTCGAGCGGGCCGAAGCGTTCTGGCGGGTGGAGTCGGTCCGAACGGATGCTGCGCCGGGCGAAGACGTGTGGGTCGCCCTGCCGCGTCTGCCCGCTGAGCTGGCATCGATCGAACGAACCCCGGATGGGGCGGTCTGGTTTTCCATCTCTGCGATCGCCCCGGCCGGCGAAACCGGCGGAGCGAAGCCGCCCGAGCGCTTCCATGTGCTTTGGGACGCCTCCGGCAGCCGCGCTGGCGCGGATAGGCAAAAGGAAGTCGATCTAATCGCGGCATTGCCGGCCGAGTCCGCCTTCCGCCTCACCGTGTTCCGCGATGTACCCGAACCCACGCAGGAATTCAGTTCCGCCGCCGAACTGCTGGCGGCGCTCAAACAAGCCCCGTGGGACGGCGGCACCGATATGGCCGCGCTGTCCGCCGTCGTTCCGGACGACAACGGCGTGCAGGTGTTGTTATTCTCCGACGGCCTCGACACGCTCTCCGGGCAGTCGCTGGAGTTCGCCGGAACCAAACCCATCGCCATCGTTTCGCAGACGGTGGCCGACCGCGAATCCCTGCGCCAGGCTTGCTCGGGGGCGTTGATCGATCTGCAGACCATGGCCACAGCCGAGGCGCTGGAGCAGATCCTCCATCCGCCCCCGCGGGTCGTTGGTCTGAAGGGCACGGGGATTGCCGATGTCCAAGGGGCGGGCCGCCCGGCCACGGGCCGGGTGCGGCTGCTCGGCCGGTTGACCGCGGATGAAAGCACCGTCCGAATCGAATATGCCGGCGGGAAGTATTCGGAGCCCTTCACGCTCCGCGCCACCGGGGCTCGGGAAGGAACGACGCTTGCCACGGCCTGGGCGGCGGCGCGCGTGGCCCAACTGTCCCCGCGCGCCGAGTCCTTTGCCTCCGAGCTGCTGGCGCTGGGGCGGAAACATGGTCTTGTCAGTCCGGCGACTTCCCTGATGGTGCTGGAGACGCTGGATCAATGGGTTCGCCATGAAATCGAACCGCCGGAATCCCTTCCCGAGATGCGCGAACGGTGGCAGCAGGCGATGAAAAACCGCCGGCCGGACGAAGAGAGTGCTCGCACGCGGCATCTCCAGCGGTTGGAATCCCTCTGGAAACAGAGGATCGAGTGGTGGAACAGCGATTTCTCCGGGGCGGTCGCCGCGACACCTTCTGGGCTCGACCAGGCCGGACGGCCCTCCCGCCGACCCCAAGGCATGCCCAGGGATTCCCGAGTGGCGGCCATGGTGGCGCCGTCGATGGAGGCCGGTGTACTGCTGGACGGGGTCGATGCGATGTCGTCGGAGATGGAACACGCCTTTGCCGCCAGTCCCGCGCCGGCACAGGCTCCGGCCGAGAGGCCGGCGGCGTCGATCCACGTCAAGCCGTGGAGCCCGGATGTCCCCTACTTGAAAGCGATCCGCCGCGCGAAGAAAGCCAAACGGTATGAGGCCTATCTGACCCAGCGCCAGGAATGGGCGCAGAGCCCGGCGTTCTTCCTTGATTGCGCCGGGTTTTTTCTCGAGCAGGGCGAAGCGGTCCTGGGACTGCGAATCCTGACGAACCTGGCGGAGCTGCGGATCGAGGATCCGGCGCTGATGCGGGTGCTGGCGTGGCGGCTCCGGCAGGCGGGCGAAATCGACCGGGCGATCGTACTGCTCCGGCGCATCGCCCGACTCCGCGCGGAGGAGCCGCAGTCCTTCCGCGATCTGGCGCTGGCCTTGGCCGAGCGCGGGCAATCCCGGCGGGATCCGGCCGACCTCGAGGAGGCCATGGATCTGCTCCGGAAGGCGGCGTTCACGCCTTGGGCACGCCACGCGGACAGTCTGCCGCTCTTTGCCCTCGAGGAGCTCAATGCGCTCGTTGCCTGGATCGGCCGGCAGGAATGGAAGGAGAGCGCGGCGCCCGTCGTGCCGGAGGTGGACGCGGCCTTCCGCCAGAACCTGGATCTCGACATTCGGATCGTGATGTCCTGGGATGCGGACGCGACAGACATCGACTTGCACGTGGTCGAGCCGGGCGGCGAGGAAGCCAGCTACCAGAACAACCGGACGGCCCGAGGCGGCCTCGTCACGCAAGACATCACCGATGGCTACGGCCCGGAGGCCTATCTGGTCCGCGCGGCTCCTCCTGGGGCCTATGACATCCAGGCCCATTATTTCGGATCGCGTCAGCAAACCCTGGTTGGTCCCGCCACGGTGACGGTCACCGCCTTTACCGATTGGGGCCGCGTGGAACAGCAGCAGCAGACCCTGACGCTGCGCCTCGACCGGCCCAAAGAAAAGGTGGCCGTGGGCCGGATCGTATTTGCCGGCGCGGGACACCCGGCGCAACCCGGCGAATTCACCACGCTGCGGCCGGGCATGACGGCGGAGGAGGTCCTGGCCGTGGTGGGAGAGCCCCTCGAGCGCCTGGACGACACCTGGCTCTATGGCGCGGAGCCCCGGCGGGTGGAAGTCCGCTTCGACACGCAAGGCCGCCTGGAGCGGGTGGTGGAAATCCTGCCGGGAGGGGTCGAGACCATCTTGATCCAGTAGGTTGGCGAATTCACAAGGTTCCGGAGATGGGCGGTCTCGTTGGAGTTCGAGGCGAGAGTCCATATCAAAGGCAATGTGCCGCCCTTCAAGGACGGGGAGACCGTGCGCGGCGATGTGCAACTGCACACGCAGGCCGCCGGTACGCGGGCATGGCTCAACACCATGAACAAGGGGAATTGAGGCCTTTGCCGAGGAAGTCAAAAACCGCCTGGCCCAATAGCTGCCGGTTCGAATGCCGCCCCGTACCGCCGCCTCAGGTGCAGGGATTTCATTGGTAGGCGTGGTCGGGGCCGGGAAAGGCGGAGGTTTCCACCTCGGACTTGTAGGCGGCAACGGCGGAGGCGATGCCGGCGCCCAGATCGGCGTAGCGCTTGACGAATCTGGGTTTGAAGTCGCCGGAGAGCCCGAGGATGTCGTTGATGACAAGAATCTGCCCGTCGCAATCCGGCCCGGCGCCGATGCCGATGACGGGGATCTGGACGGTGGCGGCGACGTGCGCGCCGAGGGTGGCGGGGACGGTCTCGACGACGACGGAGAAGGCGCCGGCGGACTCGACGGCGCGGGCGTCGGCCAGCAGTTGCCGGGCGCCCTCTTCGTCGCGCCCCTGCACGCGAATGCCGAGGGTCTGGACGCTCTGGGGCGTGAGGCCGATATGGGCGAGGACGGGGATGCCGTTTTGGACAAGCGCCTGGATGCAGGGGGCGCGGAATTCGCCGCCCTCGATCTTGACGGCCTGGCAGCCGGTCTTCTGGATGGCGCGTCCGCAGTTGCGCAGGGCCTGTTCGATGGACGCCTGATAGGTCATGAAGGGCATGTCGATGACGACCATCGCGCGCTTCACCGCGCGCACCACGGCGGCGGTGTGGCGGATCATGTCGAGCAGCGAGACCGGCAGGGTGTTGTCGTAGCCCAGCAGGGTCGTGCCCAGCGAGTCGCCGACAAGAATGAGCGGGATGCCCGATTCATCGATGATTCTCGCGGTCTGAAAGTCGTAGGCCGTCAGGCATGCGATTTTCTCGCGGCCTTTCATGGCGGTGATGTCAGCGGCGGTCAGGGGTTTGGTTTTCATAAGAGGTCAGAGGTCAGGAGACAGGGGGCAGGGGGCAGGGGGCAGGGGGGGAGGGGGCATCCGCCTTTGCCAAGGCTCCGGCGGACAGGGGGGAAAGAGGAAGATTCCATATCCAATTATTCCATATCCAGATTTCAAGGGGAGGACGGGGGATTTTCCACGGTGTGGAAAATGATTTTCCATGGCGTGGAAAATCCGGGGAAAAGTTTTCCATGGCGTGGAAAAACCGGGAAAAAAGTTTCCATGGCGTGGAAAACGGGCATGGCTACCATTCGGCCATGATTTTCTGGATGCTCTGGCCGGGTGGAAGGGCGGCAAGGATATCGCGGACGCGGCGATCATGGCCGGGCAGGACGAGGTAGCCGCGGACATCGGCGAGGGGTTGCAGGACGAAGCGGCGCTTGGTCCAGCGCGGATGGGGGACCACCAGGCCGCCGCTGCGGAGGGTTTGTCCGTTGTAGTAGATCAGGTCGATATCGATCAGGCGCGGGGTGTTGGGGCGCAGGGTGCGCTTGCGGCCCAGATCGGTCTCGATTTTCTGCATTTGGGCGAAGAGTTTGTGGGCATCGAGGGAGGTGCCGACGATCAGGATGGCGTTGTAGAAATCGACATTGGCAAATTCCTCGGGGACGCCGACGGGTTCGGTCAGGTAGACGGGGGAGGTGGCCAGGACGGTGATATCGGCGAGGGCGGCGATGGCATCGCGGGCGGCGCGCAGGTTGGTGAGGGGATCGCCAAGGTTGGAGCCGAGGCTGAGGCCGGCTTCGATGCCGTTCATGAGGAAGCTCCGGAGGGCAGGCCAAGGACATCCCGCATGCCGTAGAGGGCGGGGGCGTGGCCGGGCAGCCAGGCGGCGGCGCGCAGGGCGCCGTGGGCAAAGGTGTCGCGCGAGGTGGCGCGGTGGGAGAGCTCGACGCATTCGCCGTCGGCCGCAAAAAGGACGGTGTGGTCGCCGACGATGTCGCCACCGCGGATGGCGTGGAACCCGATCTGCCGTTCGGGGCGTTCACCGGGGATGCCGGAGCGCCCGTCGAGGGCGACTTCCTTGAGGGGCCAGCCGAGGCCGGCGGCGGCGGCCTCGCCCAGGAAGAGGGCGGTGCCGGAGGGGGCGTCTTTCTTGCGGCGGTGATGGCGCTCGATGATTTCGCAGTCGTAGCCGCGACCGGAGAGGGCGCGCGCCGCCTGTTCGATCAGGGCATAGAGCAGGTTGATGCCCAGGCTCATGTTGGCCGCCAGGACGATGGGGATCTTTTCGGCGGCGGCGGCGATGGCGGCTTTGCCGGATTCGTCGAGGCCGGTGGTTCCCACCACGCACGGGATGCCGGCGGCGGCCAGACGGGGCGCGGCGGCCACGCTGGCGGTGTGGAAACTGAAGTCGATGGCGACATCGGCCCCCGCCGACAGCGCGGCGTCAAGGTCCGCGGCAATGGGCACGCCCAGGGCGCGGACGCCGGCGGCGGTGCCGGCATCCTCGCCCAGCAGAGGGGAGTCCATCCGATCAATGGCGGATACGATCTCGAGGCCGTCGTAGGCGGTTCCGGCGACCAGGCGGGTAATGGCCTGGCCCATGCGCCCGGCGGCCCCCATCAGCAGGATTTGGAGGGGTGCCTTCATGCCAGCAGGCCCACATGGACCAGGGTTTCGCGCAGCTTGGCGCGGTTGGGCTCGGTCATGTCGCACAGGGGCAGGCGGTAAACGGCGGGCCCGAGGCCGGCCATTTCCATGGCGGCCTTGATGGGGATGGGATTGGTCTCGAGGAAGATGTCGGTGAAGAGGCGGTAGAAGCGATAGTGCAACTCGCGCGCTTCGTCCCAGCGGCCGGCGGCGGCGGCGTGGACCAGGTCGGCCACGGCCTTCGGGGCGACGTTGGACGCCACGGAGATGACGCCATCGGCGCCGACAGCCATCATGGGCAGAGTGAGCGAATCGTCGCCAGAGAGCACGCCGATGTCGCAGGCATTCTTGATGCGGCTGACACGGTCGACGCTGCCGCCGGCCTCCTTGACGCAGACGACGTTGGGATGCCGGGACAGTTCGGCGATGGTGGCGATGGCGATCTCGCAGGAAGTACGGCCGGGGACGTTGTAGAGCACGACGGGCAGACCGAGTTCGGCCACGGCGGAAAAGTGGCGAACCAGGCCGGCCTGGGTCGGCTTGTTGTAGTAGGGGGTTACCTGGAGGGTGCCGTCGGCCCCGAGATCGGCGGCCGCCCGGGTCAGTTCCAGGGCTTCGGCGGTGGAGTTGGCCCCGGTGCCGGCGATGACCTTGACGCGGCCCGCGGCGGTTTCCACGGCGATCCGGATCACGTCGATGTGTTCCGACGTGTCCAGAGTGGGCGATTCGCCGGTGGTGCCAACGGGTACCAGCCCATCGATGCCTGCGGAAATCTGGGATTCGATGCGCTGACAGAGGGTGTCCGGATCCAGACGACCATCCGGGCGGAAGGGGGTGGCTAGTGCGGTGTAGGCGCCTGTGAACATGCAAATCTCCTTCTGGTTCAAGATCCGCGGGCCATTGTGGAAGATCGGGATCAAATGAACAGAAAAAAATCAATGCCAGCGGGTATAGGCCATCGGGCGGACGAATCAATATTTACAGAAAGTATATTTATACTATTTATAAATACTATATATATACATTTTATAAATAGTATAATCTGCGACAAGTGGCCGGGCAGGGGAAGATGGGATTGGAATGGCTTGTGGGGGATTGGAGGCAGGAGGCAGAGATCGAGGCAGAGATCGAGGAAAAACGATTGAGGGAAAACGATTGCGGGCGGGGGAGGGGTCCGCTATGGTTGCAGACGATGCCACAGGAAGATCCATCCAAGCAGCAGCATCAAGCAACGATGCGCATTGATATTACGCCGGCGATGCTGGAGCAGCTCCAGCAGGCGCCGTCGCCGTCGGGGGTCCGCTTTGGGCAACGGTCGGGAAACGTGTCGTCGCCGCCGCGCATGGGCTCGCCCGCCGTGATCCGGATTCCGGGGACGCCGGCGCGACCGTTGGGCGGCGAAGATTTCCAGGTGCTGCTGCAGAGCATCTATGATGCGGTGTTCATTGCGGACCCGCAGGGGATGATCCTGGGGGCCAATGTGCGCGCGGAGCAGTTTTTCGCGGCGCCGCGGGCGGACTTGTGCAAGAAGAACATCTTCGACTGGCTGTACGGCGCGGAGCGGAGCCTGCTGGATACGATTCTGGGGTCGCTGGAGAACAATCGCTTCGTGCTGATCCAGGCGCTGTGCCGGCGGGCGGACGAGACGATGTTCCCGGCGGAGATCTCGGTGAGCCGGTTGGTGCTGGGCGGGAAGGCGCACCTGAGTTTCTTCATCCGCGACATCACGCTGCGCAAGGAGACGGAGGAGCGTTTAAAGACTGGCTACAATGCGTTGCAGAATTCGGCCAGCGGGATTGCGGTGGCGGATGTGGAAGGGCATCTGGCGGGCTATGTGAACCCGGCGATGCTGGAGCTGCTGGGGCTGGAAACGGCCGACGACGCCTACGAGTACAATTTCGCCCAGTTCCTGCAGGAGGAGGCGCTGGCGGCCGACATGGTGACGACGGCGCGCAACGGCGACACCTGGACGGGCGAACTGGAAATGAAGCGCAAGCAGGGCGATCCGTTCTTTGCGCAGGTGTCGATGGCGCCCAACTTGAATCCCGACGGGGCGATGACCGGGATCGTGATTTCGCTGGTGGACGTGACGCCGCAGCGGCAGGCCCAGCAGCAGCTCGAGCTCTACGCGGGCCAGTTGCGCCAGAAAAACATCGAGATGGAAGCCGATCTGCGCATGGCGCGCGACCTGCAATACGCGTTTCTGCCTTCGTCGTATCCGGTGATCACGGCCCCCGGAAAGGGCCGGCTGGATTTTGCGCATGTGTACCATCCCAGCGGCATGGTGGGCGGGGATTTCTTCGACCTGCTGCCGGTTTCCAGCAGCCGGGTGTTGGTGTTTGTGGCCGACGTGATGGGCCATGGGGCGCGCGCGGCGCTGGTGGTGGCCACCCTGCGCGGGTTGCTGGAGCAGATTGCCAAGGACAGCCAGGATCCGGGCGAGTTCATGACCCGGCTGAACGCGACCTATTCAAAGATTTTCAGCAGCGCGAGCGAACTGATGTTCGCGACGGCCTGCTGCGTCCTGTTCGATGTGGAGGCCGGCTGCATTCTGCACGCCAATGCGGGCCACCCGCTGCCGATGGTGATTGAGCCGGACAACCGCGTGGTGGAGGCGCGCCTGGCCACCGAAGCTCTGGGGCCGGCCCTGGGGTTGTTTGGCGATGCGAGTTATTTGGCCATGAAGGTTCCACTGGAACCGGGCAAACGGGTTATCTTCTACACGGATGGCCTGACCGAAGCCCGTTCCCCAGGCCATGAGGAATTCAATGAGGACGGCCTGTTGAAATCGCTCAACGCCCATCAACAAGAACCCATGCCCGCGCTGTTGGATAGGGTGGTTCGCGACGTGGTGGAGTTCACGGGCACGCCGGTGTTCGAAGATGATGTCTGCCTGCTGGGCGTTCATTTTGTCGAGGACACGGATCAACCGCAGGATCAGGGAGCGCAAGCATGAAAAAGCCGGCATGGATGATGGTGGTGGTGCTGGGGGCCGCCCTGGGGGTGGAGGCGCAACCGCCTCCCAAGTATATCCAGCAGCAGCCCCTCCCGCCGCCGGGGCAGAAAATCATTGAGCCATCGCCGGCCTTTTATCAACGGCATGGCCTGCCGCCGCCGGAGATTGCGCCGGCCCCGCCGCGTCCGGTTCCTCCACCGGCTCGTCCCGAGGTGCAGCCGCCTCCCCGTCCTGCCCCGCCGCCGCCGCGTCCAGTGGTTCAACCGCCTCCGAAGGTCATACAGCAGCAGCCCCCTCCGCCGCCGCGTCCGGTGGTGCCGCCGCCGCCGCGTCCGGCGCCCCCGCCCCCGCGGCCCGTCGTGCAGCCCCCGCCCCCGCGACAACAGCCGCCGCCTCCGCCGCGACAACAGCCGCCCCCGCCCCCGCCATCGCGTCCCTGGCCTCCGGAGCCCCCTCCGCCGCCGCGTCCGGTTCCGAATCCGCCGCCGCGTCCATTCCCTCCGGATGGGCCGATGGGAGAGCCCATGCCGTTTCCCTCCGTGCCATTTCCGGTACAAAACTGAAGGATATCCGATCCCATGACCTTGGCTTGCGTGGAGATCGGCTGTTGGGCATTATCTGCCCGAGTTGGGTAATTGGCATTGGCAGAATTCGCCCCGGGCGCCCTGGCGCCCCTTCGTTATTTTGACCCGCAATCATAGTACTAGAGGAACATACATTCATGAGTAGAGCAGTGGTAATGTTGGGACTGGCGGCGGTACTGGCCGGAGCAATGGTGGTTCGCGCGCAGGATGCGCGGCGTGAGATTCAGCCCTCCCCGGCGTTTTACCAGCGGCATGGGGCGGCGCCCCAGGCGGCTCCCCTGCCGGTGCCGGCGGCTCCGGCTGCGGCCCGTCCGTTGCCCCCCCCGGCCGTGTCGCCCTCGCCGTTGCCATCGCATCCGGGATCCCCGGCGCAAGCCCAGCCCTTGCCGCGCCATCCGACATCGACACCTTCGGCGCTGCCGCCGCATCCGCGTACTCCGGCCCAGGGGCAGGCCCTGCCGCGCCATCCGACCGCTGCGCCGGTGTACCGGCCCGTCGCGCCGGCTCCGACGCAACCGGTTGTCCAGCCGGTTCCGGCCCCCCGGCCCATCCAGCCCCAGCCGCTTCCGGTGGCCCAGCCTGCGCCGCGGCCTGTGGCGCCGCCCCCGCCGCCCGCGGTGCGGCCGGTGGTCTTGCCGGCAACGGCGGCACCTCAGGCGGTCCCGGTGGTTGCTCCCATCGTGCAACCGGCCACCTGGAGCGAACCGCAGGTGTCGTTCCCGGCGCCACCGCCGGCCCCGATGCCGGCCCAGCAGCCGGTCTATTACGAGCAACCGTCTCCGGCATATCCAGCCCGGCAGCCAGCCCAGGTCCTCCCCCCCCCGCCGGCTCCGTATCCGGCCCAGTCGCCGGTCTATCATGATCCGCAGCCGACGCGGATGCGGTTGGCGGTTGAACCCGAGCCGGAGACGGGAACCGCCGTGACCGTTCGATCCGGCGGCTGGAGATGGCCCGGGCTGGCGTTGGGACCCAAGTTCGGGACGACGGGCGTGGGTGGCGACCTCACGCTGGGCGTCAGCCGCTACTTGAATCTGCGCAGCGGGGTCAACTATGCCCGATTCTCCTTTGGGGATTCCGATGGCGATGTGGAATACAAAATGGAACACATCGGCGTCCCGCTGTTCTTGGACATTTATCCCGGGGGCGGCAGCTTCCGGCTTGTGGCGGGTGCGTATTTCCATCCCAAGACCAAGTGGGAGATGGTGACCACGCCAACCGGGCGGGTCCGGATCGGCGACAACGTGTATACAGCGGACCAGGCCGGCACGTTGACGGGCGCCGTCGAGCCCAGCAATGTGATTTCGCCCTATCTGGGCATTGGTTTCGGCAACGCCGTGGGCGAAAACCACCGGATGAGCTTCTCGCTGGACCTGGGTGTGATGTTCAATACCTATGATGTGTCGCTGGTTTCGGATGGAACCAGCAGCGGTGATGCGACCTTCCAGGAGGATTTGGAGACACTCCGGAAGTCCATCAAGAAGGATGCCGACTACTTCCAAATCTATCCGGTGCTGACCTTGGGATTTGCCATCCGATTCTGATGGGGGGCCGCATACACCGGGAGCGATGATCATGCGCGACTGGGTAAAAGCATGGATACTGAGCCTGGCCCTGCCCTTGGCAGGGTGGGGCGAGGGGATGTATGCGGATTTCTCCACTTCGATGGGCGAGTTCAGCGTCCGGCTGGACGTTGAGCGCGCCCCCCGGGCGGTGGCGGGGTTTGTCGGGCTGGCCACGGGGGAAAGCGCTTGGCTGGATACCGAAACCAACCTCTGGTTCCGGCCGTTCTACAATGGATCGATTTTTCATCGGGTGGTGAAAGATGGCGAAGGCGGTGGCATGGCCATCCAGGGCGGAGGCCAGGCCTCGCGGTCGGTCAATACTAACAATGGCGTGGTGACCACCAACTTCATCGGGCCGGGCTACCAGATGCTGGAAATGGTCACGAACGGACTGGCGCATTCCAACGGAGTGATCTCGATGGCCAATTCGGGCCCGAACACCGATGGCTCGCAATTCTTCATCACCGCGGCCCCTGTGCCGGCCTGGGACGGGGCGTATTCGATTTTTGGCCACGTGGTGTCGGGCATGCCGGTGGTGGAGGCGATTGCCGCCGTACCGGTGCAGGGCAGCGGATCGCGACCGGTGGAGGATGTGCACCTGCATCAAGTGAGCATCCGCCGCGAGGGGCCGGCCGCCGAGGCGTTCGATATCCATGGCCAGGACATTCCGGTCCCGGAGCCGGCGCCGATGAACATCTACGGATTGGGGGACGCGCTGGGGCTTGAGATCGAGTTGGCCACCCACACCCGGCCGCTGCTGTTCAGCGAATCCGCGGATGTCCAGGAGTGGATCCGAGCAGAGATGATCCCGGGGCTGACCTACTACACCGGTTCGACCCAGATCCTGACGAATGTCATTCCCTACTCGGAGATGGGCGGCCGCTATTTCTTTCATACCTCCCGCATCCGCTATCCGGTGCCCCGCACTCCTCCGGCCAACCAGCGGGGGAAGCTATTCACCTTTTATTGGGACGTGGAGCCCCCGATCAAGTACGAAGTCTATTTTTCGACCAACTTTCCTTATCAGGGCACTTTCCGGGTCACGACCACCAACGAGGTGACGGGCATGACGTTCGGGGGCGACACGTGGTCGCGGGAGATCTACTCGGGCCGGCTGGTGTTCATGGACGGCACCGGGATGTACGGCCGGGACTACTTCTATTCGCTGGGATTCAATCCGGGACAGATCACCAACCGGTTTACGTGTACGATTCGGGAGTGGATCAACCTGAACGAATTTCAAATCTTGAACGTGTCGGGTGTGTTCACGATGGAATAGGCGGGGATTTCCTGTTTGCATGGCGGGGGCGGCGGGGGGTAGGATTCGAGTCGGAATGAAAATTGTCAAAGATGGATATTCGCTGATCATCGGGTTGCCGGTGGCCGGCTTGGTGCTGGGGATGATCGCCCAGACCGGCGGAAGCCGCGTGGCGGCGGTGGTGCTCTACGCCCTCGGCTTGCTGGGCTGCCTGTTCATGCTGTACTTTTTCCGGGATCCGGAGCGGACGCCGGTTTGCGGCCCGGACGAGTTCGTGTCGGCCGCCGATGGCGTGGTCCGGTCGGTGGAAACCCTAGAAGAGAAGCGTTTTTTGAAGTGCCCCGCCGTGCGGATCAGCGTGTTTTTGAATCCGTTCAACGTGCATGTGAACCGCGTGCCGCTGTCGGGGACGGTCCAAGAGGCGGGCTATACGCCCGGGCGGCACCTGCTGACGCTGGATGCGCGGTCCTCGGAGGTGAACGAGCACAGCTCGATCCTGATCGAAGGCGGCAAGACGCGCTGCCTGGCGCGCCAGATCGTGGGGCCGGTGGTGCGGCGGGTGGTGTATTGGCTGGAGCCGGGGCAGGCGGTGGAAAAGGGCCAGCGCCTGGGGATGATGAAGTTCGGCTCCCGCATGGACTTGTATTTTCCGTTGGACGAGGTCGAGGCGACGGTAAAACGCGGCGACCAGGTGGCCGCGGGCCTCACGGTGGTGGCGCGCCTGAAGAAAGCGGCGGGTTGAGATGACGTCCTGGCGGCAATGCGTTCCGTGCGCCTTCACCTTTGCGGCGCTCTGCGCCGGGGTGGGCAGCATCCTGGCGGCGGGGGCGGGAAATTTCCTGCTGTCGGCGCAGTTGATTCTGGTCTCGCTGATTCTGGATGGGCTGGATGGGACGCTGGCGCGGCTCTTGAGGGCCCAGACGAGTTTCGGCGCCGAACTGGACACCTTCGTGGACATTACCAGTTTCGGGATCGCCCCGGCCGTGTTGCTGTACCTGCACCCCGATGGATTGAGCGCGGTTCCGTTCTGGGGGCTGGTGCTGGCGTTTTTCTATGCGGCATCGGGGGCGGCGCGGCTTTCCCGCTTCCGCGTGGTGGACCCCTTTCGCGGCCAGCGCGGATTCCTGGGGCTGCCCATCACGACGGCGGCGGGATTCGTTGCGGCCTATCTGATCGCGCTGGAATGCCCAGCGGCGAAGGCGAACCTGCCGGTTTCGCTGGGGAGCGGGCCCTTGGCGGCGGTGTTCTGGGGGGCGGTGATGCTGATGCTGATTCTGCAGATGTCGCACATCCGTTATTCCAAGCCGACCAAGAACCCGAAGGTGTTGATTCCCTTCATGGTGTTTGTGGTGATGTTGTTCATCCGACCCGTGGCGGCCTATTCGGCCATGGCCATGTTCCTGTACGGGATCTGGTTTGCCTTCATCTCGCCATTTTTCTTTCGACACTTTCTGGCGCACCTGCCTCCGGAGCCCCCGCTGCTGCCGGTGGATGGGGCCGAAGAAGGGCCCGAGTCGTGAGCGGCGCGGTCTACGCGGGCAGTTTCGACCCGGTGACCTTCGGGCATGTCGACGTGGCCGAACGGGCCGCGCATGTTTTCGACCACTTGACCCTGGCGGTGGCCGAGGATCCCCGCAAGACGTTGCTCTTCCCGCTGGAGGAGCGCCTCGCCCTGGCCAAGGCCAGCATGGCCCATCTGGACAATGTCGAGGTGGTCCCCTTTTCCGGCCTGCTGGTGGACTGGGCGCGCGCCCATGGCATCCACACCCTGATCCGCGGGCTGCGGGCGTTTTCGGATTTTGAGTACGAATTCCAGATGGCCTTGACCAACCGCAAGCTGGCGCCGGACATCGAGACGATGTTCCTGATGCCCAACGAGGTGTTCAGCTACATCAGTTCCAGCATGGTCCGGGAGATTGCCGCGCTGGGCGGGGCGGTGGGCAAGTTTGTCCCGGAGCCGGTGGCCGAAGCCCTCAAGCGCAGGTTGGCGAAGGCGTGAGTCCGGCGGGCCGCCGCCCTCCCCGGGCGGCGCCGAACAGAGGATGAACCCATGATCCGTATCGAAACCACCCAGATCGGCGAAAAGGGATTCGCCGTGGCGGGCGAGGCGCCCGGGACGCTGCTGGACTTGGCGCACGACCCGGTCGCGCGCGAGGACGGCCCGATCCGCTACGACCTGACGGTTGAGCGGGCGGGGACGGAACTGGTCGTGCGCGGCGCCGTGGAGGCGCCCCTGCGGATGCGGTGTTCGCGCTGCGCCGATTTTTTCTCGACAACCGTCCGGGTTTCGTCATTCTTGCACGCCTACGAATGGGCGGAGCATCCGGAAGTGTTGGATGTTTCGCCCGACGTGCGCGAGGACATCCTGCTGGAGATACCGGGATTTCCCCTCTGCGACAAGGCTTGCAAGGGGCTGTGTGCCCACTGCGGCCGGGATTTGAACGAGGGCCCGTGCGGCTGCGCTCCGGAAACGGAAGCGCTCTCCCCGTGGGCGGCGTTGGAGAACTGGGTGGCGACACCCGGCCCGCGGCCGCCGGCGGGAAAAGCCGGCCGGGTTCGAGACAACCAGGAGAAGAAACATGGCCGTTCCAAAACGTAAAGTATCCAAGAGCCGCCTGCGCATGCGCAAGGCCGCCTGGGCGGGAAAAATTCCGCAGGCGGCGGCGGTGGTTTGCCGCGAGTGCGGGGCCCCGACGCTGCCGCATCGCGTGTGTCCCGCCTGCGGCAAATACAAGGGCCGCCAGGTGGTGATCAAGGAAATCAAGGATTGATGACCCGGGGGCTTTCCGGCCCATCGCGGGCGGCCTGACACCATGCGAATTGCCGTGGATGCCATGGGGGGCGACTTTGCCCCCCGAGCCATCGTCGAGGGCGCCGTTCACGCCGCGCGGGCCGAGCCCGCCATTGAGCGGCTCTTCCTGGTGGGCGATCAATCGGCCATCCAGTCGGAGCTGGACCGCTGCGGCGCCAAGACGGGCCGGATCGAGATCCGCCACGCCTCGGAAGTGGTGGGCATGGGCGAGTCCGCCGCGGCGGCGGTGCGTCGCAAGAAGGATTCCTCGATCAACCGTGCCATGGACCTGGTGAAGGCGGGTGAGGCGGATGCGATCTTCGCCGCCGGCAATACCGGCGCGGCCGTCGCCAGCGCGACCCTGAAACTGCGCACGCTCGAAGGGGTGCGCCGGCCCGGGATCGCGATTGCGATGCCCACGCCTTCGGACAAGCCGATGGTGCTGATCGATGCGGGGGCGACGCCCGACTGCACGCCGGAAATCCTGATGCAGTTCGCGATCATGGGCGCGGCCTACTCGCGGCAGATCATCGGCCAGGCCGACCCCAAGGTCGGCCTGATGAGCGTCGGCAGCGAGGAAGCCAAGGGCAACGCCCTGAGCAAAGAGACCTTCGAGCTGCTCGAGCAGGCCCCCGTGCGCTTCATCGGCAATGTGGAAGGGCATGATCTCTTTGAAGGCAACGTCGACGTGGTCGTCTGCGATGGCTTCACGGGCAACGTCATCCTCAAGACCAGCGAGAGCGCCGCGCATGCCATCAGCACTTGGCTCAAGCGGGAAATGACCCGCAACCCGATACGCATTCTCGGAGCTCTGCTGCTCAGCGGCGGGCTCCGTTCGTTGAAAAAGAAGACCAGCAAGCAAACCTATGGCGGCGCCCCGCTGCTGGGGGTCAAGGGCATCTGCTTGATCGGCCACGGCAGTTCCGATGCCCTGGCGGCGCAGAACGGCATCCTCCAGGCGGCGCAAGCCGTTCAGTGCCGGCTGAACCAGGCCATCATGGCGGGCATGCGCGAGTGCGCTGCCCCGGGGAAGGACGCGACATGAGCTCCAAAATTTATGCGGCCATCACGGGAGTGGGGCACTATGCGCCCGCCCGGGTGCTGACCAATGCCGAACTGGAAAAGACGGTGGACACCAGCGACGAGTGGATTCGGACGCGGACCGGTATTCGCGAGCGCCGGATCGCGGCCCCGGACGAATGGACGTCCACCATGGGGGTGGCGGCCGCCCGGCCGGCCCTGGCGCAGGCGGGCGTGAAGCCGGAGGACATCGAGGCCATCTATGTGGCGACCTGCACCCCGGACATGATCTTTCCGAGCACGGCGTGTTTGATCCAGTCCGAGCTGGGCGCGCGCAAGGCCTACGGCTATGACGTTTCCTCCGCCTGCGCGGGCTTTTTGATGGCGCTGGATGCGGCCGCCTCGGCGATCGAGGCGGGACGAATCCGCACGGCGCTGGTCGTCGGATCGGAAAAACTCAGCGTGGTCACCGATTGGACCCGCCGCGACACCTGCGTGCTCTTCGGCGATGGGGCCGGGGCCGTGGTGCTGCAGGCCTCCGATCGCCCGGGCATTCTCTCGAGCCTGCTGGGGGTGGATGGCCGGCTGGCCGATTTTCTGTCGATCCCGGCAGGCGGCTGCCGGATTCCCTGCTCCGAAGAAAGCCTCCGCGCCCACCAGCACTATATTCACATGGCCGGGCGGGAGACCTTCAAGATTGCCGTCAACACGATGCTGGAAGCGGCTCAGCAAGCCATTGCACGCGCGGGGCTGACCGTGGCCGACGTCGATTGCATGGTGCCGCACCAGGCCAACTGGCGCATCGTGGATGCGGTGGCCAAGCGGCTGGGCGAGGGCGTGATGGATCGCGTCTTCCTGAACCTGGACCGTTATGGCAACACGTCGGCGGCGTCGATCCCGATCGCGCTGTCGGAAGCCTTGGCGGCCGGCCGCATCCGCAGCGGCAGCAAGGTCTTGATGGTGGCGTTTGGCGGGGGATTGTCGTGGGGCGGAACCGTGGTGGAGTGGCGATGAGCCAGATGCTGTTGTTTCCGGGGCAGGGCGCCCAATCGGTGGGCATGGGGCGCGATCTGGCCGAAGGCCTTCCCGAATGCCGGCGATGGTTCGATGTGGCCAGCGAAATCGCGGGCCTGGATCTGCTGAAGGCCTGCGCCGAGGGGCCGATCGAAGAGTTGACCCGTTCCAGCGTGGCGCAGCCCGCCATCTTCGTGGTCAGTGTGGCGGCGCGCACGGCGCTGGCGCACCTTGCGGGCGGAACGTTTCGCATCGCGGGCGCCGCCGGATTGAGCAGCGGTGAGTGGGCGGCGCTGTACGAGGCCGGCGTGGTCTCCTTTGAAGATGCAATTCGGATCCTGCGCGCCCGCGGACAGTTCATGCAGGAGGCGTGCGAGACCACTCCCGGCGGCATGCTGACCCTCATCGGCCTGTCGCTCGACCAAGCCCGCCAGGTGGCCGACGAAAGCGGGTTGGAGATCGCCAATCTCAATTCGCCGGTTCAGACGGTGTTGTCGGGACACGCCGACCGCTTGGCGGCCGGCGAAGCCGCGGCCAAGGCGGCCGGCGCCAAGCGGGCGCTGCGCCTGACGGTGGCGGGCGCGTTCCACTCCTCGCTGATGCAGCCGGCGGCCGATCGCCTGGCCGATTTCCTGCGCGACATCGAATTGCGCGCGCCGATCTGTCCAGTCTGGTCCAACGTGACCGGACGCCCCCACACCACCCCGGATGAAATCCGTCGCCGGATGGCCGCCCAGGTGGTATCGTCCGTTCGCTGGACCGATTGTTTTGCCGACATGGTCGCCGCGGGCATGACCGTTGCCGGCGAATGCGGCCCCGGCACGGTCCTGGCCGGCCTGGGCAAACGGATCGCGCCCGAAGTGACGGTTCATGGAATTTTTGACTTGGCGGGGGCACGGGACGCCGCCACACTGTTCGCCGAATCATAGGAAAGGTGGAAGTACGACCGGATGAAGCCACTGGAAAATAAAATTGCGATCGTGACCGGGGCCGCGCGCGGCATTGGCCAGGCCATTGCCCTGCAACTGGCACAGGATGGCGCCGACCTGGCGTTGTGCGATGTGAAGGCCGAGTGGCTCGACGAATCCGTGGCCAAGGTCCGGGAACTCGGCCGCCGGGCGGAAGCCTACGCCATGAACGTGGCCGACAGCGCCGCGGTGACGGAGGCCGTGGGGCGCATTGTCTCGGACTTCGGGCGCATCGACATTCTGGTGAACAACGCGGGCATCACCCGCGATACCTTGTTGATTCGCATGAGCGAAGAGGACTGGGACGCCGTGCTCGACATCAATCTCAAGGGCGCCTTTCTGGCGACCAAGGCCGTGGTCAAGCACATGATGAAGCAGCGCTCCGGTGCGATCGTCAACATCGCCAGCGTCGTGGGGCTGATGGGCAATGCCGGCCAGGCCAACTATACGGCCTCCAAGGCGGGGCTGATCGCCTTGACCAAGACCGCGGCCAAGGAACTGGGCAGCCGCAATGTGCGCGTCAACGCCGTGGCGCCCGGCTTCATCCGCACCGCCATGACCGAACAACTCTCCGACGCGGCCAAGGATGCCATGCTGCGGCTGGTGCCGCTGGGACGCCCGGGCGAACCCGAAGATGTGGCCAAGGCGGTCGCGTTCTTGGCCAGCGACAACGCCGCGTATGTGAACGGCCAGACCCTGACCGTCTGCGGCGGCATGGTCATGTAGATCTAGGAAAAACAACAAACCACGGAGGAACACAATGGCCTTGGAAGACAAAGTCAAGGATATCATCGTCGAACAGCTGGGCGTGAACAAGGACCAGGTCACCCCCGAAGCCTCGTTCATCGAGGATCTGGGCGCGGACTCGCTGGACACCGTCGAGCTGGTCATGGCGTTTGAGGAAGAGTTCGGGGCCGAGATTCCCGATGAAGACGCCGAGAAGCTGACGACCGTCGGCGCGGTGATCAACTACCTCAAGGAGAAGGGATTCGACAAGTAGCCACCCCCGGGTGGTGAGAAAGGGGCCGGGTCCCGCCTGCCTTCAGGGGCAGGGGCTCGGCCTGTTTTGCAACGTTGATTCGCATAGGAACAGGACGGAAGACCATGGCGGAAGCAAGACGAGTAGTCGTGACGGGATTGGGAGTGGTGAGCCCGGTGGGCAGCTCGCTGGAGACCTTCTGGGCGGCGATCCGGGCGGGAGAATCCGGGGTGGCCCCCATCACCTATTTTGATACCTCCGCCTTCGATACGAAATTCGCCGGACAGGTCAAGGGCTTCCAACTGGAAAACTTCGTCCCCAAGAAGGAAGCGCGTCGGATGGATCCGTTCTGTCACTATGGCGTGGCCGCGGCCAAGATGGCGGTGGCGGATTCCGGCCTGGACATGTCCCGCGAGGATCCCCGCCGGGCGGGTGTGGTCGCGGCCTCGGGCGTGGGCGGGTTGCAGATCCTGCAAAACCAGATGGATATCCTGCGTTCGCGCGGCCCGGGCCGGTTCTCGCCGTTCATGATTCCCCAGATGATCACCAACATCATGGCCGGATTGATCTCGATCAACCACGGCATGAAAGGCCCCAACTATGCGGTCGTGACGGCGTGCGCGTCCGGAACGCACTGCCTTGGCGATGCGTTGATGCTGATTCGCACGGGGCGGGCGGATGTGATGATCGCCGGCGGTTCGGAAGGGGCCATCTGCGAACTGGGCGTGGGCGGGTTCAATGCCATGCGCGCGCTCAGCACGCGCAACGACAGCCCGGAAACTGCCAGCCGCCCGTTCGACAAGGATCGCGACGGCTTCGTCATGGGCGAAGGCGCCGGCATGCTGGTGGTGGAGGAGTACGAGCATGCCAAGGCCCGCGGGGCGCGGATCTATTGCGAATTGGCCGGCTTTGGCTGCACCGGCGATGCGTTCCACATCACCGCCCCCGACGCGACCGCCGAAGGCCCGGCGCACGGCATGCAGTTGGCCATCGAAGACGCCGGCCTGACGCCGGCGGACATCGACTACATCAATGCCCACGGGACCAGCACCGAACTCAATGATGCCGGCGAAACCAAGGCTATCAAGCTGGCGCTGGGCGAAGAGCGCGCGCGGCAAGTGGCCGTCAGCTCCACCAAGAGCATGACCGGGCATCTGCTGGGAGCGGCCGGAGGGGTGGAATCCGTGGTCTGTGCCCTGGCCATCCGCGATGGCGTCCTGCCGCCCACCATCAACTACACCACGCCCGACCCCGACTGCGATCTCGACTATGTTCCCAACGAGGCCCGGCCCGCCCGGATTCGCGCCTGCCTCAACAATTCGCTCGGCTTCGGCGGCCACAACGCGACGCTTTGTTTCAAAGCCATTTGATTCCGCGGCGATTCGGCGGCGGCGGCACAACGCTCCCGGGGCGAAGATCTCCGGGGCGGTTTGCGACGTGTGCATCGACGGATCCGCGAAAGGAGATAACCATGATCAAGCGTTTATGGTGGATTGGACTGGCGGCCTGCCTGCTGTTGGCGGGGTGCGCGACCCCCTCCCGGAATACCCTCTTCCAGACCTCGACCATCGATGCGCTTTTGGCCGGGGTCTATGATGGCGACTTGACCCTCCGGGATCTACGCCGACACGGGGATTTCGGAATCGGCACGTTCCAGCATCTCGATGGCGAAATGATCCTGCTCAATGGGGCCTTCTACCAGGTCAAGGCGGATGGCCGGGTCGATTCGCCGGACCTGGATGGCCAAACGCCTTTTGCCGCCGTGTGTTTTTTCAACCCCGGCCCGGCCTTTTCCATCCCGGCCGGCTCCGGACTGGCTGCGCTCGAAGGCCAGATTGATTTGCTGGCGCCCAATCCGAACCTGTTTCAGGCGATTCGGATCGACGGCCATTTCAATTTCATGCGCACGCGGAGCGTTCCCGCGCAGGAGCGGCCCTATCCGCCATTGAGCGAGGTGGCGGCCAGCCAGCCGGTGTTCGAGCGCCAGCATGTCTCTGGAACCTTGCTGGGATTCCGCTGCCCTCCCTATGTCGCCGGCATCAACGTGCCCGGCTACCATCTGCATTTCATTAGCACCGACCGGTCCTTTGGGGGGCATGTGCTGGCCTTTGAACTGCTGACGGGCCTGGGGCAGCTCTCGGAATTGAGCCAGTTCACCATGCAACTGCCGTTGACCGACGATTTTGCCGGGGTGGATTTGACCCCGGACCGCGGCGCCGAACTCAAGGGCGTCGAGCAGGAAGCCTCCTACGGCGCCCGCGAGTAGCAGTTCCCCCGGCTGTCAGGCCGGCGACAGGATGGCGCGCACGACGTCTTCCGCGCTGAAGTCGGTTTGGCCGTTGGGACAGAAGCGCGCCACATTCACCACATCATCGCCCAAGGTGACCAGCGGCAGTTCGTTCGACCCGTCGGCCAGAATCTGGGGCATGCCCACATTGGCCACCAGGGCATTGCACAGGCACTTGCGGCCCTTCAAGTCTTCCGGCTTGCCGCCCTTGGCCAGGAATGCCGCACTGGGTTCGGCCCCGCACCGGTAGCCCAGGGTGCCGGCCGGCGTGGTATAGATCTCCCGAAGGAAACCGAGGTCGCAGCGGCGCTTCCGTTGCGCATAGAGGGCCGGATCCGACAGCGTGCCCTCCAGCTCGGCCACCTTGAAGGGGAATCCGGTGGGGGAAGCCCGGGAGTCCGTATAGACCTTGGCCCGGCCGGCCAGCGCCTTGGCGATCAGCGCCTGGCGCAGGTGCGGGGCCAGGCCGGACTCGCGGCAAAGGGCAAACGGGGTGCCCACCTGGACGCCCGTGGCACCCGCGGCCAAGGCCTCCCGGAAGCGTTCGGCGGATCCGTATCCGCCGGCCAGCCAAAACGGCAGGCCCAGCTTGCGGAACAAATCCAAATCGATGGAATCCCGCGCTCCGTAGACCGGTTGGCCATCGGCGCTGTATCGCATCTGTCCCCGCGGGGGCGCGTTGTGGCCGCCGGCGGTCGAGCCTTCGACGACAAATCCCGCCAAGTCGCCTTGGATGCGCCGTATCAACATGGTCGCCAAGGTGGCGGAAGACACAATCGGCAGAAAGGCCGGCGGGACGAGCGGGGGCAACGAGAAATCGGAGGGGTGGAAGACCGCCGGGTCGAGGGTCAGGCGGACGGGTTCCGTGGCCTTGGGGCCGGTGACATTCACCGTGTAGGAAGCCGGCTGGTGATTCGCCAGGGCGGAAATGGCCGCGGGGAATTCCATCGGGATGCCGGCCCCGACGATGACCACCGCCACGCCGGCCAGCATGGCGCCATACAGCGAGGGCAGATGGGGAAGCTGGATTTTTTCCAGGAAATTGATGCCGACGGGATGGTTGTGTCCCTCGCGGGCGAGAAACACTTCGACAAAGTTGGCGGCGACGCACAGCTCCTGGGCCTCGAGATTCGGTTCCACCGTGTGCTTGCGCGAGGTTTGATAGGGCTCGTCTGGCTTGCGCCCATCCGGGATGAAATAGGTGTCGAGGATTCGCTGCACCATCTTGGGGAAGGGGAATTGCTCCAGGGCGCGCCGCACGTGCCCGCCGATATCGCCATCCTGCAGGCGCCGGGCGAGGATTTCATCCAGGGCCGTGCCGGAGACCACCCCGAGCGCCCCGAGCCGGGAGACCGCCCAGGCCAGGCTCCAATGGGATACGGCGGCGCCCATGCCGCCCTGGATCAATTGAGGAATGCGAAACTGCATACTCCGGAAGCTACCCTTCTTCCGGATAAATAGCGAGGGGTTTCACTCCACGATGGCTTCGTCCATGGCGTAGAGATAGCGCTTGATCTTGCTGGTGGAGGTTTTATTGAACTCCTCCCAGCGGATGCGGATGCGGCGGGGATGCTTGTAGTCCGCCAGAGCCCCGGCCTGCTTTTTTACCTCGGCGCGGACGCGCGCTTCGATTTCCTTCTCGCTGAACTTGCGCTTCTCGGCGGCTTCCAGGGCGGCCAGGCCTTCTTCATCCGGAACGACAATGATGCCGACATGCTCGCCGACGGCTTCGCCGGGGTCGCGGTAGCCCAACACCACCGATTCTAAAATCAGCGGCGACTGGTTGATCTGCATCTCGACTTCTTCGGGATAGATGTTCTTGCCTTCGCGATTCACGATCAGCGCTTTCTTGCGCCCGGTGATGAACACGTAGTTGTCGGCATCGATGTAGCCCAGGTCGCCGGTCAGGAACCAGCCATCGCGGAAGACTTCTTCGGTGGCCTCGGGGTTGTTGTAGTAGCCCTTCATGATGTTGGGCCCCTTGGCGGCCAATTCGCCGACGCCCTCCTCGTTGGGGTCCATCACGCACATTTCCACGCGGGGGAGGATCTTGCCGCAGGAGCCCGGCCGGACCGGTTCGTCGAAGGGGGAAATGGTCAGCACCGGCGCGGTTTCCGTCAGGCCGTAGCCTTCGCGGGTCTTCAGCCCCAGTTCTTCGAGGCCCTTCAGCATCCTGGGATCGGCCGGCGCCCCGCCGGAAATCATCAGGCGGATCCGCCCTCCGAGTTTCTCGGAGATGCCCTTGATGACCGGCTTGCGGATGCCGAGTTTCCAGAGGACGCTGGCCACCTTGTTGGCGCGGATGCCGGCCTGAAGCTTGTTGTAAACCTTCTCAAACAGCAGCGGCACGCCCAGCACCAGGGTGGGCTGCGCTTCGCGAATGTTGTCCGAAACCGTACGCAAGCTCTCCACAAAGCTCATCTGGGTGCCAGAGGCGACTGGCGTCACCAGGCAGGCCGTGAAGGCAAAGGAGTGGTGCAGGGGCAGGATCACCATGAAGTTGTCGTCGGGCCGGATCTCGACGGCCTCGTCGATCGACTGGAAATTGGCGGCGAAGTTGCCGTGGGACAACATGGCCCCCTTTTGACGGCCGGTGGTTCCGGAGGTGTAGATGAACGAGGCGGTGTCGTCCTCCTTGGGATGGTGGCGGTCGTAGGCCGCGCTGTGCCCTTCGGCGTTTTCCTTCGTCTCGGCCAGGACCACGTCGAAGTCATGCAGCTTCAGGCCCGCGGCCTTGCCGTTGTCCAATCCGATCTTTTCGGGGCCGTACGGCACGACATGACGCAGGTTGGGGCAGGTGCCGCTGATGTCGAAGATGTTGACCTCGCTGGTGGAGTCCGTCAGCAGGGCGCTGGCGCCGGAATCCGACAGGATATGGGCGACTTCCTGTTCCTGAAGCTTGACGTCGATCGGCACCGCGATGGCCGCGATACCGGTAATAGCGTAGTGGATGGCGCACCATTCCGGGGAATTCGCGCCCAGCAGGGCCACCCGGTCGCCGGGCCGGATGCCGCAGGTCCGCGCCAGCATCTCCGAGATGTTTCGCACCATGGCCAAGAACTGACGATAGGTCAGGGTCTGCCAGTCGCCCAGCCGCTTGTACTTCATCAGAATCTTGTCGCCGTGCTTCAGTGCGGACTGTTCAAGCGTATCTTTCAGTGTCATGTGCGATCTCTCCTTTGGGCATGGACCATTCCGTTCATCGGTTGGGTGTTGCCATCGGGTCCGGACACCGGTCCCGCACCGACGGCCACCATCCGCTGGCGATGGCAGGCTTGAATCCTAGCCCGATGCGATGCCGGCCTGCAAGGGAAAGAGGCCCGGACTTTGTGAAATAGGGGTCAGCCAATTAATCCTAGAATTCTAGGATTCATTGGCTGACCCCTATTATGTTCAAGCGTTTGACAATGTCGGGCGAGCCCGTACGTTGTGAAGATGAAACTCCAGATGATGGCGATGGGTTGCGCGGCGATGCTCGCGCAGATGGGCCGGTTAGGTTCTGCGGCCGTCGCGCAAGACATCCTCTACAATGGCTATGCCAATGAGACGCTCACTTACGATTCCTCGGCGTCGGCGTCAGCCAACTTCTATGACGGGCCTGACGGATGGGGCGGAGCGCGCTATGCGGCGCAATTCCAGGCGCCTGCGGGGGCCCGCCACGTGGTGGAATCCATCGGACTGCCCATTTATCACAACGGCACCTCCAACCTGCGCCTATCGATTGTGGAAGACGCCGGCGATGTGCCCGGCACCACGGTTCTCTGGTCGGTGGAAAATCCTCCAGAGGTCACGGCGGTGTTGGCCCACCGTGTCATTCCGGCCCAGGCCCTGCTGCAGCCGGGCGCGAAATACTGGCTAATGCTGGAACCGGTCCATGTGATGGAGTCCTTTGCCTATTGGCACGTCAGCTTGCCGATATTTGCCGGGCGCGAAGCCAGTTCGTCCTACTCAGGCGATCAGTGGGGGGCCTGGAGTCCCTTGGATACGCCCAATCGCGCCGCGTTCCAGATCTACGGCCGGCCACTGGCGCCGAGCGTTCTGCTCTACAACGGCTATAACAACACCACCACCAACCATCACTCGTCTGATGGCGTGGGAATCTATTACGAAACGCAGCCACAATTCAGCGCAAGACGGCATGCGTCGATGTTCACCGCCCCGGAGGGGGCGCGCCACGTGGTGGAGTCCATCGGACTGCCGATCCGCCACAACGGGACGCTGAACCTGCGCATCTCGCTGGTGGACGCCGCCGCCGGCGCACCCGGCGCCACGGTCCTGTGGTCCGTGGAGAATCCCTCGCAAGTCCTGCCGGAGGCCGGCCACCGGACGATTCCGGTTTCGGCGGTGTTGCTGCCGGGGTCCAACTATTGGCTGGTGCTGGAGCCGGCGAGTTTGGAACCGGTTTCCACCATTTGGCTAGTCAGCCAGCCCCCGTTTGCCGGGCAGCAAGCGCTTTGCGATTACGTCGAAGGCCAGTGGATGGCGTGGAATGTTATGTTCTCCCCGGACCGCCCGGCGTTTCAGATCCATGGCCGACCGTTGCCGGAGCCGGCCGATCTGGAGTTGCACACGGCGGTCGAGATCCGCTTCGAGACGGTGCTGGGGAGCGTCTATCTGGTTGAGGCCGTGGATGCGCCCGGTAGTCAAAACTGGTCGCCGCTGGGCGGCCCGTTCATCGGCGCGGGCGGGCCGACGTCGGTGTTCCACTCCATCCGGGGAACCACGCGCGGGGCGTACCGCGTCTGGACGGAGTAGCGGAAAAGGGGTCAGCCAATTAATCCTAGAATTCTAGAATTAATTGGCTGACCCCTTTTCCGCGTAGCGCGGGGACGTAAAAAAGGCCGCCGGGCGAACCCGGCGGCCGTGGAGGGGGGGGCTACTTCTCGCCCTTTTCGGCCATGGCGGCCTTGCGGGAGAGGCGGACCTTGCCGTTGTCCTCGACGGACAGGACCTTGACCCAGATTTCTTCGCCCATCTTGACGACGTCATCCGTGCGGTTGACGCGGAAGTCGGCGAGTTCGCTGATGTGGACGAGGCCTTCCTGACCGGGCAGGAATTCGGCGAAGCAGCCGAAATCCTTGATGCCGGTGACGGTGGCGCGGTAGATTTTGCCCACTTCCGCTTCGGCGGTGAGGGCGGAGATTTCGCGCAGGGCGGCTTCGAGGTTCTCCTTGTTGTTGGAGAACACGGAGACCTTGCCGGAGTTGTCGTCGTCGATGTCGATCTGGGCGCCGGTGGTATCGGTGATGCGGCGGATGTTCTTGCCGCCGGGGCCGATGAGGGCGCCGATCTTTTCGGGATTGATCTGTACGACGGTGATACGCGGCGCGTAGGGCGAGAGGTCCGGGCGCGGGGCGGGCAGGGCCGCCAGCATGGTGTCGAGGATTTGCTGGCGGGCCTTTTCGGCCTGGTCGAAGGCGCCGGCCACGAGGTCCCATTCCAAGCCGCGGAGCTTCAGGTCGACCTGGAAGCCGGTGATGCCGTTGCGCGTGCCGGCGACCTTGAAGTCCATGTCGCCGCAATGGTCTTCGGCGCCGAGGATGTCGGTCAGCAGGACGGGTTTTTGGCCTTCGCCGGTGACGAGGCCGATGGAGATGCCCGCGACGGGGTTCTTGATCGGCACGCCGGCATCCATCAGGGCGAGGGTACCCACGCAAACGGAAGCCATCGAGGAGGAGCCGTTGGATCCCATCACTTCGGAGACGACGCGCACGGAGTAGGGATAGTCCTTGGGGATCATGGGCTCGATGGAGCGCTCGGCGAGCGCGCCGTGGCCGATTTCGCGGCGATTGAGGCCGCCGAGGCGGCGGACTTCGCCGACGCAATACGGCGGGAAGTTGTAGTGCAGGGTGAAGCGCTTGGAGGTTTCGCCGCCGGTGAGGCCGTCGAGATCCTGCTCGTCGCGGCCGGTCCCGAGCGTGACCACGGCCATCGCCTGGGTTTCGCCGCGGGAGAACAGCGCCGAGCCGTGCACGCGCGGCAGGATGCCCACATCGGCCAGCAGCGGACGGAGCTGGTCCATCGCGCGGCCGTCCATGCGCTTGCCCTTCTCGAGGACGCCTTTGCGGACGATCTCGATTTCCACCACGTCGAAGAGCTGCTTGAAGCCCTTTTCGGTGATGACCTCTTCGCCATAGATTTCCTGCATCTTGGCCAGGGCGGCATCGAACACCTGTCCGATTTTGGTCTGTCGTTCGAGCTTCATCACCGTGAAGAGCGCGTCTTCGAGGTCGGCGCCGGCGATCTCGCGCAGCTTGGCGACGTGTTCCTCGTTTGGTTTCGTCTCGGTGAAGGTCTTGGGGGCGAGGCCCATCTTCTCGCGGAGCTCGGTTTGGGCATCGCAGATCCGGACGACGGCCTCGTGGCCGAACCGCATGGCGGCGACCATGTCGGCGTTGGACACTTCCAGTGCGGAGCCTTCAATCATGATCGGCAGGTCGCGGCGGGCCACGTAGATCAGGTCGATGTCGGAGTCCTTCATCTGGACGTGAGTGGGATTCAGCACGAACTGGCCGTTGATGCGGCCGACGCGTACCGAGCCAATGGGGCCGAGGAACGGCAGTTCGCTGAGCATGAGGGCGGCGGAGGCGGCATTGATGCTGAGGATGTCGCTCTCGTTTTCGCCGTCGACGGTCATCAGCGCGTTGTTGATCTGCACTTCGCAGAAGAATCCTTCGGCGAACAGGGGGCGGATCGGGCGATCGGTCATGCGCGCGGTGAGGATTTCCTTTTCGGTGGGGCGGCCTTCGCGCTTGAAGTAGCCGCCGGGGAAGCGGCCCGCGGCATAGAAGCGCTCGCGGTATTCGATCTGCAGCGGGAAGAAATCGATGCCTTCGCGCGGCTTGTTGGTATGGGTCACGGCGGAGAACACCATGGTCTCGCCGAGTTGGCAGGTGGCCTGGCCGGCCGCCTGGCGGGCCAGCAGGCCCGTTTCGAACGTCATCGTCTTGTCGCCCAAGGCGACGCTGACGGAGGTCGTGTTTTTCATCTTCTTCCCTTCTTCTTTCCTTGCTTCTTCACTGCTTTGGTCTTGTTTACATCCGGGCGCACGGCGGCGCGGCGCGGCGGGGTGTCCGGCGCGGCTCGATGGGGAGGAAAGAGAGAACTCGGTCCGTCCA